>JACQUM010000114.1 GCA_016210295.1 Chloroflexota bacterium
CTCTCCCAACTGAGCTACAGCCCCACGCAGCGGCGATTATACCATGCGCACCGCCCGCGGAGGCCACAGCGGGATGAGGTCAAGAGACCAGAGGCAGATTGGGTTGAACGTCCAGGTCCCATCCGTGGCGAAGGCCGGCCTGGAGACGAAAATAGGCGCAGGTGGCGATCATCACGCCATTGTCGGTGCAGAGCGCGGGCCGGGGACACCAGACGGGGACGGGCGAGCGGCGGATGACTTCCTGTCGCAAGGCCCCGTTGGCCGCCACGCCGCCGGAGAGGAGAGCGGCCTGGGCACCCGTATCGCGTACGACCTTGACGAGCTTCTCCGTCAGGGTATCCACCACGACCCTCTGAAAGCCGGCCGCCAGGTCGGTCACCTGCTCGGCGGTGAGGGCGGTAGTCCCTTTCCGCTCCTCCACGGCCCGCAAGACGGCGGTCTTCAAGCCGCTGAAGCTGAAATCGTCGGAGCCGTCGCGGAGGGTGGGCCGAGGGAAGGTGACGGGCTGCCGAGCCTCGCGAGCGGCCCGCTCGACGGGAGGGCCACCCGGAAAGCCCAACCCCAGGAGGCGCGCCGCCTTGTCGAAGGCCTCGCCCGCGGCGTCGTCCCTGGTGCGCCCCAGGAGGCGGTAGCGGCCGTGTCCCTCCACGTAGACGAGGTCTGTGTGCCCCCCGGAGACGATGAGGGCAACGGAAGGAAAGGGGGGCGGCTTCCGCGCCTCCCCATCCCACTGTCCTCCCTGGATCCAGTTCGCATAGAGATGCCCTTCTAGATGGTGGATGCCCACGAAAGGAAGCCGCCGAGCGAAAGCCAGCGCCTTGGCAAGGTTGAACCCTACGAGAAGAGAGCCGGCAAGGCCAGGGCCCCGAGTGACCGCGACGGCATCGATGGCGCCCCAGCCGCCTGCCCCTTCGATAGTTTTCTGGAGAACGGGAAGAAACTCGAGGAGATGTTGCCGCGAGGCGACCTCCGGGACGATGCCTCCGAAACGCGCGTGAAGGTCGGCTTGGGAAGCAACGGCTTGAGAGAGAAGAAGGCGGCCGTCCTCCACGACGGCCGCCGCGCTTTCGTCACAAGAGGACTCGATTCCGAGTACGCGCATGTCCCTTCGCTTGGAGCCTTTTCCTAGAGTATATAGTAGGAAAGGGTGGAGTTGACGGTGGAGCGCTCCACGGAAAAGACGAGAAGACAAAGTTGAAGAGTTTGGTCAGTACAGCGCCCATCGATAATGCACAGGTACGCTGAGAATCGGATGGGACCCCCGTCCCAGAGTCTCCAGATGAGATCGTAGAGTCCAACCTCCCTTCAGCGGAGGAGGAGGGTCCTGACATGGAAAACATAGGCGCGTTGAACATCATCCTTCTCATCTTCCTCTTCGTCCTTCTCTCGGGCTTCTTCTCGCTGGCAGAGGCTGCATTGCTTTCCACCCAGAGGGTGCGGTTGCGAGCCATGGCCGTTTCCGGGTCCAAGGGGGCCCAGCTGATCGAGAGCATGCTGGAGCGACCAGAGCGGTTCCTCTCCACCATCCTTTTAGGAAACAACCTGGCCAACAGTGCCGCAGCCTCTCTGACCACCGCCGTGGCCATCTCTCTTTTCAACGAAGGGATAGGCATCCTCATCGCCACAATGGCCGTCACCGTGGTGCTCCTCCTCTTCTCCGAGATCACCCCGAAGGCCATCGCCACGCAGCACGCCGAGCGCATCGCCCTCGTACTCGTCCGCCCTCTCCAAGGCGTTGCTCTCCTCTTCAGACCCCTGGTGGCGGTCCTGGAATGGGTGGTCATCGGAGTCACCTCCGTCGCCGGGCGACCTCAGCGCGGACTCCTCTCGGAGGAGGAGATCCGTTCCGCCATGGCCGCCGGCGTGGAGGCGGGAACGGTGGAGCAGCAAGAGGCCGAGATCGTCGCCAATGTCTTTCGCTTCACCGACAGGATGGTCAGGGAGGTCATGACGCCTCGCCTGGAGATCGTCTGGGTGGAGCGCGGCGCGACCTTCCGCGACCTGCTCGCTGTCTACAAGGCAAGCTCCCACTCCCGCTTCCCCGTCTACGAAGGCGACCATGATAACGTGATCGGCGTCCTCTCCATCCAGGACGCTCTCTTGGCTCTCGCTAAGGGGGAGATCGACATGGACCGCGATGTGACTAGCTTTGTTCGGCCTCCTTCCTTCGTCCCGGAGACGAAACGCATCGGCGACCTGTACGCCGAAATGCAGCGGCGCAGCAGCCAGCTTGTCCTCGTGGTGGACGAGTTTGGTGGCGTTGCCGGCCTTGTGACCTTGGACCTCCTGGCGGAGCAGGTCATGGGCCCCATCGGGGAGGAGCCGGACGGGGACGCAGCCTTCACTCCCCTGGGGGAGGGCTCCTACGAGATCGATGCCGGAATGAGCATCGAAGAGGTGGAGGCGAAGACAGGCCTGAGTCTGCCACCGGGCCAAGGACAGTACGAGACGATGGCCGGCTTCGTCCTCAGCCTCCTCGGTCACATCCCCCACGAAGGGGAATCCGTGTCTTATCGGAGCATGCGCTTCACGGTCCAACAGACCAGGGGAAACAAGATCGAAAGGCTCCTGGTGACCGAGGAACAACCGTGATCTCGCAACGGATACGCGTCGAGTTCGCCAAAGGGGACGAGGTGAAACACATCTCCCACTTGGACCTCATGCGTGCCTGGCACCGAGCCCTCCGCCGCGCCAACATCCCTCTCGGTTACTCCGCGGGGTACACGGCGCGCCCCCGTCTCTCCCTGGCCTCTCCTCTGTCCGTGGGTTTCACGGGAGCGGCGGAGCTCCTGGACGTGTACCTGCGCCGGAGGATGGCCCCGTTCACCTTCCTCCGGACGATCGCTGCCCAGCTCCCCAAGGGGCTGGAGGCCAGGACGGCAGAGGAGGTGCCTCTTTCCCTTCCCTCCCTGCAATCCCTGGTGCGAGCAGCCGACTATGCTATCGCGGGGGAGACAGAGAAGCCACAAGCAGACCTGGAGGAGGCCATCGCGGCTCTCCTGGCCCGGTCCCACCTGCCCTGGGAGCACGAGCGCGAGGGGGAAACGAGGCGCTATGACCTTCGATCGCTGGTCCTTGACCTTCGGCTCATTGGGTGTGTGGAAGGAAAGTTCGCCCTGGCGCTCCGCCTCCGGGCCGGCTCCGAAGGAACGGGCAGGCCAGAGCAAGTCCTTGCGGCGCTCGGTTTCCCCGACGCCTGGACGTCAATCCAAAGGACCCGGATCGTCCTCGGCGAGGAGACCTAAAAGGCTGCTGAAAAAGGGGAGTCCAGAGGGGCAAAGCCCCTTTGGCAGGGGTCTGGGGGTGTCTCCCAGATATAATTCTTCCCCCCTTCCTGGCCAGGAAGGGGGCAGGGGGATGGTCGAAGGATTTTTCAGCACCTGAGTCAAAGATGTATAATAAAGACACTTCCCCATAGAGAAAATCAGGGAGAGGAGGGAAGGATGGCTATCACCGAAGAGCAGATCATCGACGTCCTCCGTGAGTGCTACGACCCGGAGATCCCCATCAATATCTACGATCTCGGCCTGGTCCGCTCCATCGACATCGAAGGCGACAGGCTGCACATCGCCATGACCCTGACGGCCCCCGGCTGTCCCGTGGCTGGCACTCTGGGGCCGGAGATCCAGATGAGGCTCCTGGGGATTGAAGGCGTCAACGACGCCGACGTGGAGATGGTCTGGGACCCACCCTGGACGCCCGATGACATGCGGCCCGAGGCGAAAGAGCTCCTGGCGAGCATGATGTAGCCGCGCCAAGGGAGGCCGCTTGGAAACCTCCTTTCGGCGCCTCCCGTGGAGAACAGGAGCGCTGCATGGTCCAGCCCCCGGTCGGGGCCCGCGTCCGATGGAAGGACCCCCGGAAGCTGAAGGGCGCCGTGGGCCTGGTGACGCGGCATTACCCCTTGCCCTTCGGCTGCGAGAGCGGCTGCACCGAGCACTTCTGGGTGGAATGGCAGGGCACCGCGTTGCAAGGCGGCTTTTGCCCCATCAAGGCCTGGGACCAGCTCCAGCTGGAGCCTTGAGCGGGCAAACAGCCTTCGCTGTATAGCAACCCCCCGGGGTGAGGCGGAGGGCCCCCGGAAGAGTGACTTCTTGGAGGCACTCCTCTTTTTTGCCTGATACTATCGAGAGCACATACACTGGCCTTCCTCCGGCGACTGCCCATCAGGGAAAGGAGTCCTATGGAGTACCGAACCCTCGGCAGGGCCGGTGTTCAGGTTTCCCCTCTCTGCCTGGGCACCATGACCTTCGGCGTTCAAGTGGACGAAAAGACCGCCGCGCACATGGTGGACACCGCTCTGGCTGCCGGGATCAACTTCGTCGACACCGCCAACTCCTACGGTCAGACCCGGTCCGAGGAATACGTCGGGAAGGCTCTGATGGGAAGGCGCCACAGGGTCGTCCTCAGCACCAAGGTCGGCAACCCGGTGGGAGAGGGCCCCAACGCCCGCGGCCTCCATCGGATCAACATCATGAACGCCCTGGAGGCCAGCCTTCGCCGCCTCCAGACGGACTACATCGACATCTACCTCTGTCACCACCCTGACCCTCTCACTCCTCTGGAAGAGTCGGCTCGGGCGCAGGAAGACCTGGTGCGGCAGGGCAAGGTGCGGTTCATCGGCTCTTCCAACCACAAGGCCTGGCAGGTCGCCAAAGTCCGTGCCTTCTGTGAGCGCAACGGGATGCATCCCTGGACCGTCGAGCAGCCGCCATACAACCTCCTGCGGCGGGGGATCGAACGAGAGCTTCTCCCCTACTGTGTCGAGGAGGGGATCGGAGTCATGGTCTACAGCCCCCTCGCCGGGGGCCTCCTCACGGGCAAATACCGGAAGGGGGAGCCACCGCCATCCGGAAGCCGTCCCACCGTTTGGGAGTACTTCCAGCGCCAGCTCACCGACAGGAACCTCGACGCCGTGGAGCGCCTTCGTGGCCTCTCCCACCAGTGGGAGAAGCCACTTCCCCACATCGCTCTCGCCTGGGTCCTGGCGCAAGAGGGAGTCTCCTCCGCCATCCTGGGCGGTACCGCTCTGGAACAGCTCACGGAGAACCTTCTCGCCGCCCAATGGAAGATGACTCCCGAAGAGGTCCAGCAGGTGGACGAGGCCGTTGGCAGGGAGACCATCCTTCTGAACATGGACTGAGCCTCGGTGGCCCGGGCGCGAACGGACCGCATTCTACCCTCGCAGGAGAGGACTCGCTCTCCGCTCGCGAGACTTCGCGTTTCGACCCGCCGAGTATCGAAGGATCGCCGGTCAATTCGCATCGTTGACGCTCAGCGCCCCTTCGGGTACATTCCACGTGTGCTATCGCTGCAATCGGGCACGCCAGCCGGCCTCGGGGTGAAGAGGCCACTTCCGCTACTCCCGTGCAAAGCTAGCAGAGGTGCGGCGCCACGATGATCTGGCTCCGTCGCTTCTTGGCCGTCCTCTTTGGCCTGCTCACCGTCCCCCTCATCATCGCTGCCCTCCTTCTCCTCCACGTCAACAGCACTGTCCTCAACCCCAATTTTTACATCGACCAGCTCCGGAGGGGGGACGCCTACACCTTCGCCTATGACGTGGTCCTCCCCCGCGCCGTCGACGAGGCGGCCAAGAGTGCACAGGCCCTCCCCTTCGACGTCGTGCCCCTTGCCCGAGAGGCAGCGGCAACCGCCAAGGAAGTCTTCCCACCTGCCTGGCTCCAAGAGCGAGCGGAGTCGCTCATCATCACCGTGCTTCCTTACGTCTTCGGCGACACCGAGGGCTTCGTCATCGTCGTCCCTCTGCGGGACAGAGTGGAGGCGGCCGGTCCTGCCCTCAAGGGTTTCGTCCGTCGCAGCAACCTGTTCAACATCGGCTACGACCAGGTCCTCCAGCCCACCCTCGACGGTTTCCTGGCCCGAGGAGACCTGCCCCTCCCCATCTCTGTAACAAGCGCAGAGGTGGTGTCCACCGTCAAGGAAGTTTTCCCGCCAGTCTGGCTGAACGCCCGCCTGGACGAGACCGTGGACGCCCTTGTCCCCTACCTCGCGGGGAGACAGCAGAGCTTCGTCATCGTCGTCCCTCTCAAGGACAGGGTGGACGCCGCGGGGCCGGCTCTCAAGAGCTTCATCCGGCGCAACCAGGTCTTCGACGCTCTCTACGATCAGGCGCTCCCGTCCGCCATCGACGGCTTCCTTCAGGGAGGGCAGCTCCCCATCCCCGTTCCCGTCACCGGCGCGGAGCTCGCCGCCGACGTGAAGGTCGTGCTGCCTCCGAGCTGGCTCAACGACCGCCTGGACCAGATCGTCGACACCATCCTCCCCTACGTTACCGGAGAGCAGGACGGTTTCCTCCTCGTCGTCCCTGTCGCGGACAGGGTGGAGGCGCTGCGCGACCTGGTGAAGGACCTCCTGAGAAGAGGCGATGCGAGAGGCTTCCTCCTGGACACCGTCGTTGGCCCCCTGGTAGCTCAAAACCTCGGAGAGCAGGCGCAGCTTCCGCTCGGCCTCTCCATCACGAGCGAAGAGCTCAAAGGCATTCTTACCGCCGCCTTCACCGAGGAGTGGGTGGAGGGGCGCCTCACCGACTTCGTCAACGTCACCGCCGACTACCTGTCAGGAAAGACGGAGAGCCTCGCCCTGACCATCCCCCTCGATGAGCCGAAGGTCCGGGCCGTTCCCGCCCTCGCCGATCTCGTCGAGCGCAAGCTGAGAGAGGCCCTAGGCAAGCTGCCCGAATGCACTCTCGGGCAGCTTGCCCAGCTCGATCTCAGCAAGGTCGAGCAGGAGGGGCTCCCCTGCCGTCCGCCGGGGCTCGACGTGGAGCAGTTCAAAGCGCTCTTGGGCGCAGACTTCATGAAGCAAATGGTCGCCACTGTCGTTGACCAGCTCCCCAACTCCTTCGCCGCGACGGCGAAGGACCTCCGTAACCTCTTGGGCGAGGACCAGATGAGGGTCATCACCGATGTGCGCAATGTCGTCATCAACGGCTTCCGCTTCAGCGAAAACGACCTGAAGATGCTGTTAGCCCAGCTCAACTACGGAGACCACCAGCCGTCGTGGGAGACCTTGGACGACGCCTCGAAGCAGCTCGCCGTCGCCGCCAGCGAGTACGTCGCCCGGCTGGAGGAGGTCCGCGGCTTGATCGAGAACGGCCTCGCCTTCACTGACCGAGACCTCAAGATGCTCCTGGCCCAGGTTGCATACGACGACCGCCAGCCCGCTTGGGACACTCTGGACGAGGCCGCCAGGGAGCGGATAGTCGCCGAAACCGCCAGCGTCGCGCAGCTCGAGGAGGCCCGCGGCTGGATCAAGGACGGCTTCACCTTCACCGACCAAGACCTGAGGAGCCTCCTCGCGGAGGGCGAGGCCGCCCAGGACTTCGCCTCCTTCGACCAGGCGCGGCGCGTCCTGGGCCAGGTGCGGGCCTTCGCATGGCTGGCCTGGGCGGTGCCTGGCCTTCTCTTGCTGCTCATCGGGCTCCTCGGCGGGCGACGCCTCTGGAGCAAGGTCGCCTGGGCCGCCTTCTTCCTCGCCGTCCCTTCAGCCATTGTCCTCGTCCTCGCCGGTCCGACCTATACGATCGCCGCCAGGCCCGTCCTCCAGGCAGCACTATCGGAGGCAACAGCCGGGGCCACGGGGCTGGCCCTCGTTCTCACCGAGAAAGCAACCAGCATGGCCCTAGCCGCCTCGGACGACTTCTTCTCCGGCCTGGCGACGCAGGCCCTGGTGCTCCTCTTGCTCTCCATAGCCGCTCCCCTCTTCTTTGCCTTTCTCTGGCCGCGCATGGTCCCGCGACGCGCTCCGGCCACCGTCCCTCCCCCGTCAACACGAGAACGGCCTGGCTCCTGACTTAGACTTCAGACCTGCCGGTCGAAGATTCTTTGCCCCCGAGGCTCAAATCTCCCCTCCCCCCTCTCCCCAAGAAGGGTGGTGCAATGTCGCCAAGGGAGTCCAGAGGGGGTCTCCCCTCTGGCTGGGGGCCCGGGGGCTGTGCCCCCGAATCTTCATCTCTCCCCCTCTCCGCTCGGGGGAGAGGGGGACTGAGGGGGTGAGGCTTTCCTCCGAGGCGGGTGCCGGAGGGTATCTCTACGTGCAAGACTGGTATGACGGCCAAGCACGTGTGACCTCCCAAGAAGCCCATCCCGCAAGAGGACGCATGCGCCCCAAGAGAAGAGGATAAAAGAACAGCAAAGACGAACAAGCAAGCTTGCCTGGTAAAGGCGGCACGTGTTATACTCGCCCTGGGATCCGGTGGCTTCCGAGGAGTGGGTTTTACCCACTCTTTTCATTCATGGGGAGTGGGGATCAGGAAGGGACAAGGGGAGTGGCCAAGAGCGACTTTTTGCTTGCCGTCACACAGCTCGCCGCGGAGAGGAACCTCCCGCGGGATGTGGTGTTAGGCGCCATCGAGGCGGCTCTGGTCTCGGCTTTCCGAAGAGACACCACGACCGGCGCGGAGATCGCCGTGCGGATCGCGCCCAACACCGGTGAGGTCCGGGTATACATTCAAAAGGTCGTGGTGGAGAAGGTCGCCGACCCTGAAAAGGAGATCGCCCTCACGCAAGCGAGAGCCCTGAAGCCCGGCATCCAGCTCGGCGATACGGTGGAGATCGAGGAGACGCCCAAGGACGCTGGACGCATCGCGGCGCAGACCGCCAAACAAGTGGTCATGCAACGCCTGCGAGACGCGGAGCGGGACAAGGTCTACGAGGAGTTCCACGCCAAGCGTGGGGAGCTGGTGACGGGCATCGTCCAACGGATCGAAAACCGCAGCGTCTTCCTGGACCTCGGCGGGGGCCGGACGGAGGGACTCCTTCCACCTCCGGAGCAGGTGCCCCCGGAGCACTGCCGTCCCGGACAGCGGCTGAAGGTGGTCATCATCGACGTTGAGCGGGGCCCGAAGGGAGCCCAGGTGATCGTCTCTCGGGCCCACAGAGACCTCATCCGGCGGCTCTTCGAGCTAGAGGTGCCGGAGATCGTGAACGGGACGGTGGTGATTCGCTCCCTGGCAAGAGAGGCAGGCTTCCGGTCCAAGGTCGCCGTGGAGGCGCGCCAGGAATGCCTCGACGCCGTGGGGGCCTGTGTCGGGCTCCGGGGGATCCGGATCCAGAACATCGTCAACGAGCTCCAGGGCGAGAAGATCGACGTCGTCCAGTGGAACAACGACACAGCAACGTTCATCGCGCACGCCTTGAGCCCCGCTCAAGTCCAGTCGGTCAAGGTCCTAGAGAACGGCACCGCGGAAGTGGTTGTGCCCGACCGCCATCTCTCCCTGGCCATTGGGCGAGAGGGGCAAAACGCTCGGCTTGCTGCACGCCTGACAGGCTGGCGCATCGACATCAAGAGTGCGTCGGAGGCACTGGCGGCCGAGGCGGAGCGCGCCGGACGGGAGACAGAGGAACGTCCCGTTGCCGTCGCCGCGGCGAAGCCGGCGGAGGAGCAGGGTGCAGCGCCCGCGACACAGGCCGTCCCACCGCCAGCGCAGCCTGTCGCCACAACCGAAGAGGCGACTGCCCAGCCCGCGGAGGCTCCGCCCGGGCCTGCCGACCTCCTGCCAGCGGAGACGGAGGAAGCCCCCAGCGAAGAGGCAGTGCCGGAAGGGGCCCCAGAAGAGCCCCAGTCTACCTTCGATTTCGAGGCCTGGATGCGGGAACACCAGCAGCAAACAGCCGGCCCTCTTCGCTTCGCAGAAGAGATCTTCACAAACCGGGGCAAGGCCAAGGAGAAGGGGCCCGAGGACCGAGGCAAGGCCAAGACGCGAAAGGGTGGCCGGCGGACCCACCCAGGGGAACAGGAGACGGAGGGCGGCGAAGAGACTCCGTGAGAAGGTGAGAGGAAATGGCGCGGCCCGCCAAATCTCGGCCGGAGCGGAGCTGCATCGTATGTCGTCGGGTTTTCCCCAAGAGAGACCTCGTTCGCATCGTCCGGACCCCGGCCGGTGAGATCACGGTGGACTCGAAAGGGAAGATATCCGGACGAGGACTTTATTTCTGTGGCGACGCGGCCTGCTGGAAGGCAGGGTTCCAGGGGGACCGCCTCGAACGGGCCCTTCGCCTGACGAGCCACCTCCCGCCGGAGACGCGAGAGCGCCTGCACCAGCAGGCTGAAGAGGTCCTGAAGTTGGCCCGCCGGGAGACCTGAGACAGCGAGAGCGAAGGAAAGAACAAAGGACATGAGTCCCGAGACACAACCGCGAGCGGTAAACCAGCGTGGCGAAGCCTCCCCCGTGGAGCAGGCCCGTTCCCTGGACATACCGCGCTTCATCACCGTGGGCCAGCTGGCGACGCTAGTGAAAGTCAGCCCCGTCGAGGTGATCAAGAACCTCATGCGGGTCGGCATCATGGCCACGATCAACGACGCTATCGACCACGAGACGGCGGCCAAGATCGCTCAGGCCTATGGATTCCAAACGAGAGAGCCCGTCGCCACGGCGAAGGAAACGCCCCCCACCGAACCGCAGAAGGGAACGACCGCACGAAAAGAAAAGCTCCCCCCCCGCTCTCCCATCGTCTGCGTGCTCGGCCACGTGGACCACGGCAAGACGACCCTCCTGGACGCCATCCGCCAGACAAACGTCGCCGTCTCCGAGGTCGGAGGGATCACCCAGCACATCGGCGCTTATCAGGTCGAGGTGAACGGGCAGCGAGTCACGTTCCTCGACACTCCGGGCCACGAGGCCTTCACCAGCCTCCGGGCTCGAGGGGCCCGGGTGACAGACATCGGCGTCCTCGTCGTCGGGGCCGACGACGGGGTGATGCCCCAGACCCTGGAGGCCATAGACCACGTCAAGGCAGCGGGAGTCCCCCTTATCGTC
This sequence comes from Chloroflexota bacterium, assembly GCA_016210295.1. GTDB lineage: Bacteria > Chloroflexota > Dehalococcoidia > UBA6926 > JACQUM01 > JACQUM01. The sequence goes on from JACQUM010000114.1 coordinate 10,778, forward strand.
GCC
>JACQUM010000112.1 GCA_016210295.1 Chloroflexota bacterium
AGGAAGGCCCGAGCGTCGATCTCCAGGGGGAACTCTTCACTCAGCTTGTCGAGCCTGGCCAGACCGACGTAGCACCATGGTCAAATGTAGTCGTACCAGACGACGACTGGGATGGGTGTCTTGCCGTTGTTCGCCTGGGCCATTGCGCCCCCCTTCCTCGCAGGTCTACTCTGATTCTACCATGTGCCCGTGGGGAAGCGAGGTATGCTGTCCGGGCTCAGAGCCTGGTAGATGGGGACGAGCTCCGGCCATAATGCGGTTGACCTCCAAGAGGTCTCGTCCTATACTGGACGTGGTTTCGCTCGTCTCCACTAGAGAAATGCTTGCGAGGGGGACTTTGACCACCAAGAACAAGGTCGTTCGCGACATAGCCAGCCAGGCCTACAAGTACGGGTTCACCACTCCTATTGAGGTCGAGAGCGCTCCCCGCGGGATCAGCGAAGATACGGTCCGGTGGATCTCCGCGAAGAAGAACGAGCCGGAGTGGATGCTGGAGTGGCGCTTGAAGGCGTACCGGCACTTCATGTCGCTGCTCAGGGAAGATCAGTTGCCGCGATGGGCCCATATTCACTATCCGCCCATCGACTTTCAGAACATCATCTACTACTCGGCGCCCAAGAAGCGGCCCAAGAGCCTGGACGAGGTTGACCCCGAGCTGCTCAAGACCTACGAGAAGCTGGGCATACCCCTCCACGAGCAGAAGATGCTCGCTGGCGTGGCCGTGGACGCCGTCTTCGACAGCGTCTCCCTCGTGACCACCTTCAAGGGAGAGCTGGCCAAGCGGGGCATCGTCTTCTGCTCTTTCTCCGAGGCCATCCAGGAGCATCCGGAGCTGGTCAGAAAGTACATGGGCTCGGTGGTCCCCTATACCGACAACTTCTATGCGGCGCTGAACTCTGCCGTGTTCACCGATGGCTCCTTCTGTTACGTCCCCAAGGGGGTCCGCTGCCCCATGGAGCTGACCACCTACTTCCGGATCAACGCCGAGGGGTCGGGCCAGTTCGAGCGCACGCTCATCGTCGCCGACGAGGGGGCTTACGTCAGCTATCTGGAGGGGTGCAGCGCACCCATGCGCGACGAGAACCAGCTCCATGCAGCGGTGGTGGAGCTCATCACCCTGGACAACGCGGAGATCAAGTACTCCACCATCCAGAACTGGTATCCGGGCAACGAGAAGGGTGAAGGTGGCATTTACAATTTCGTGACCAAGCGCGGGAAGTGCGCGGGGAGAAACTCGAAGATCTCCTGGACCCAGGTGGAGACGGGCGCGGCCATCACCTGGAAGTACCCCAGCGTCATCCTCCAGGGAGATAACTCGGTGGGCGAGTTCTACTCCATGGCCCTGACCAAGGGGTACCAGCAGGCCGATACGGGAAGCAAGATGACCCACATCGGCAAGAACACCCGCAGCACCATCGTCTCCAAGGCGGACTCCGGGGGCCACGGCAGCAACACCTATCGGGGGCAGGTCAAGGTCATGCCAACGGCGACCAAGGCCTGGAACTTCACCCAGTGCGATTCGCTCTTGCTGGGCGACCAGTGCAGCGCGCACACGACGCCCTACGTGGAGGTGCGGAACAACACGGCGCACCTGGAGCACGAGGCGTTCACCTCGAAGGTGAGCGAGGAGGCGCTCTTCTACTGCAACCAGCGAGGGCTTTCCGTCGAGGAGGCCCATACGCTCATCATCAGCGGCTTCTGTAACGAAATCCTCAAGCGGCTGCCTTTCGAGTTCGCGGTGGAGGCGGTCCGGCTGCTCGAAACGAACCTGGAAGGGACCGTAGGCTAGATGGGCGAGACGAAGAGCTCGCCCTTGCTGGAGGTGCGTGACCTGCGGGCCTCGGTGGGCGGCGTCGAGATCCTGAAGGGGGTCAACCTTCAGGTCTGGCCCGGCGAGTTGCACGCTATCATGGGCCCCAACGGGTCGGGCAAGAGCACGTTGGCCAACGTCCTGGCGGGCAACCCCGCTTTCGTCGTCACCGCGGGTGAGGCACTCTTCCAGGGAGAGAACTTCCTGATCATGAGGCCGGAGGAGCGGGCGCGGCGAGGGTTTTTCCTCTCCTTCCAGCACCCCATCGAAATTCCCGGGGTCCGGTTGGACAACTTCCTGCGGTCGGGGATGAACGCCGTCCGCAAGAGCCGCGGGCTGGGATCAGTAGACGTCTTGCAGTTCAACCGGATGCTCCGGGAGAAGGCCCAGGCCGTGGAGATAGACGCGACGCTTCTTGCGCGCGCTGTTAACGAAGGTTTCTCGGGTGGCGAGAAGAAACGCATGGAGATCCTGCAAATGGCGGTCTTTGAGCCGATGCTGGCTGTCCTGGACGAGCCGGACTCCGGCCTGGACGTGGACGCCTTGAGGATCGTCGCCGAGGGGATCAACCGGTTGAGGCGGTCGGAAAGTGCCACTATCGTGATCACGCACTACCAGAGGATCCTGAACTACGTGGTCCCTGACAAGGTCCGCGTGTTCGTGGGCGGTCGCATCGTCCAGTCGGGCGGGAAGGAGCTGGCCCTGGAAGTCGAGGCCCACGGCTACGACAGGTTCGAGGAGGCGGCAAAGGCCCCTCCCGCGAGCGTCTAGTCGAGGGGTTCTTTGCCATGGCCCGGCAAACGGTTACGCCAGAGGCGCAGAAAGAGCGATACCTGCGCGCCTTCGACTCCCTTGAGCTGAACGGTGCAACTCAGGACCCATCCTGGGTTCGTGCGCTCCGCAAGGCGGCTATCGCTCGATTCAAGGAGTTGGGTTTTCCCACGACTCGCCGAGGCAACGAGGAGTGGAAGTACACTGACGTTCGCCCCGTCGCCGAGGCGGCGTTTCAGATTCTTGTCCCGTCCGCGCCTGCGAGGCTCGGAGCCTCCGAGGTCGAGCGGTTCACCTTCGGCGAGGCGGGCTGGCCTCGTCTCGTCTTCGTGGACGGGGTCTACATCGGGGGGCTTTCCTCCGTTCCGGCCCTGTCCGGGGGCGTCAGAGTCCTGAGCCTGGCGAAGGCGATGGCGATGCAGGACGGCTTGGTGGAGCAGCACCTGGGCCGTTACGCCGACTACGAGAGCAACGCCTTCACGGCTCTCAACACGGCCTTCATTCACGATGGGGCTTTCGTGCACATTCCCGACGGCGCCATCCTCGGAGAGCCCATCCACCTTTTGTTCCTCTACACCGCAGGCGACCAGGAACCGGTCTCTCACCCGCGTGTGCTCATCGTTGCAGGGGAGAGGAGCCAGGCGACGGTCGTCGAGAGCCACGGGGGACTGTCTGAGGGGCGGTACTTCGCCAATGTGGTCTCGGAGATCGTGGTCGGCGCGGGGGCTACGCTGCGCTATCGCAAAGTCCAGCGCCAGAGCGACCCGGCCTTTCATATCACCACCACTCAGGTCGCTTTGGACCGCGACGGCACCTTCTCCTCGATGAATGTGGACATAGGCGGCGGACTCGTCAGGAACAACCTCAACCTGCTCATGGGAGGCGAGGGCTGCTCCTGCACGCTGGATGGCGTCTACCTGATCACCGGTGCGCAGCACGTGGACAACCAGGTCATCATCGACCATGCCAAGCCCTACACCACGAGCCGCGAGCTGTATAAGGGCATCCTGGGTGGCAGGGCACGCTCCGTGTTCCACGGCAGCATCATCGTGCGCAAGGACGCCAGGAAGGTCAACGCCTACCAGGTGGACAAGAACCTGCTGCTCTCCAATGAGGCCGAGGCCGACACGAAGCCGGCCTTCTGGATCTACTGCGACGACGTGAAATGCGGCCACGGGGCTGCCTGCGGCCAGCTGGACGAGAAGATGCTCTTCTACCTGAGGAGTCGAGGTATAGACGAGGAGGAGGCCCGCAAGATATTGATACGGGCCTTCGTGACCGAGGTGATCGATAGCGTGAAGGACGAGCCGCTGCACGCATACATCGACGAACTGGCGATGGCCAAGCTGCAAAGCATGTAGAGGGGTGAAGGTCCATGCCACAGGCGTTCGTCAGAGTCGCTACCGTGGAGGAGATCCCGCCGGGCTCCGTCCTGGCGGTGCGGGTGAGAGGCGAGGCGATCGCTCTGTGCAACGTGGCGGGAAACATCTACGCCATCTCGAACGTCTGCACCCACGACGGCGGCTCCCTGGACGAGGGCGACCTGCAGGGAGAGGTCATCGAGTGTGCCCGCCACGGCTCCCAGTTCAACGTGAGAACGGGCGCAGTCTTGACTCCTCCCGCCGAGGTGGCCGTGGATACCTACAAGGTCCGTGTGGTGGGCCGGCACATCGAGGTGCGCCCCGAGGCGCGGAGGTAGCGACCGCCCTTCTCTCGGTTTCCTTCTTCTCTCCCCCTTGCCACCCCTGATTCCCCTCCGTATGCTGAAGAGCGTGGCAGAGAAGCCCCTCTCTCTCGTGGTCATCGGCTCCACTGGCTCTTTAGGGCAAAGCGTCCTGGCCGTGGCGCGGGCGTTTCCGGACCGTCTCCAGGTGGTGGGCCTCGCGGCGGGCTCCAACGTAGAGCTTCTGGCCCGCCAGGCCGCCGAATTCCAGGTCAAGATGGTCTCCTACGCTCAGGGTCACTGGGAGGCAGACTTCCCCTCCGTTCGCGGGCTCCGCTTCCTCACGCCCAGGGAGATGGTCACCGCGCCCGAGGTGGACGTCGTCGTCGTGGCCAGTGTCGGAAAGTCTGGCCTGACTCCTGCTTGGGCGGCCTTGGGAGCGGGGAAAACCGTCCTGCTGGGCAACAACGAGGTGTGGCTCATGGCGGGCAGTCTCCTCGTGGAGCGGGCTCAAGCGAACCACGGACGACTGCTTCCCCTGGACGACGAGCCCTCGGCGGCGTGGCAGTGCCTGTTGGGAGAGGCCGGCCCGGTGCGCACGGTCTACCTTACCTCCACGTGGGGCACCATCCGCTCTCGCCAGCTCCGCCAGCACGGGCCGGTCCTTCCGGGGAGGGTCGTCGAGGAGCGCTCTTCTCGACGAATGGGCAAGAAACGGGCCATCGACGCGACCACCCTTGTCAACAAGGCGACCCAGGTGGCCCAGGTCCATTACCTTTGCGGCGTGCCCGTGGAGCGCATCCAGGTCGTCTACCATCCCGAGAGCGTAGTTCGCGCCCTCGTGGAGTTCGCCGACGGCTCGTTGAAGGCTCTCCTCGCCCAACCCGATATCCGCCTCCCCATCCAGGTCGCCCTCTCGTTGCCGGAGAGGTGGCCCACGGAGACGTTGCCCCGTCTGGACCTCTTGGCCCTGAGCAGGCTCACTTTCGAGACCCTGGAGGAGGAGCGCTTCCCTTGCTACCGCCTCGCTGTGGCGGCGGTGAAGGGAGGGGGGACCTACCCAGCGGTCCTCTCGGCTGCCAACGAGCGGGCCATCGACCTCTTCTTGAGCCAGCAGATCGGCTTTACCGAGATGCCCGCTGTTATGAGCCGCACCCTGGACGCCCATCGGCCCGTCTCCCTCCCGACCTACGAGGACATCCTCGCCGCCGACCAGTGGGCCCGCTCCTTCGCTGGCTCGCAGGTCCCGGAGTAGCGCCCTTCGTACCTCGCTTCTCCTTTTTTCTCCTCCGCTTCCGGAGTAGACTTGGGCCAGACTTCCAGCGGGAGGAAGGAGTATGGCGCGGGGGCTGGTTCTCGTCCACGGGATAGGAGACCAGGCACAAGCTGACTTCATGCTCCAGGTCCTGAACCCCCTGGCCGACTGGGTGACCGGGGCCTCCAAGCACATCGTCGGCTGCGACGCCCTGATCCGAGAGGGGGTGTTGCCCTCGAAGGCGACGCTCTTCATCCGCGATCCATCGTCTCCGCCTGGGGTCAACCTGGCGGAGTGGCGCGTCGTGGAGGCCTATTGGCAGAAGGCGTTTCCGCCGCCTCCCTATAGCGCCATGCTCGGTTGGGCTGCCTCCCTCGCCGGCCGGCAGGTCGGCTCTATCGTGCGAGGCCTGGGACGAAACCTGACAGGTTCCCCCGTCGGGATCGGGCGGAATCCCTTTTGTACGTCTACGATTTCCTGGCTCGCTTGGCCGCTTTTCTCCTCGTGATCGTTTCAACCGTGGTCATCTGGCTCCTCGTCTTGCTTTCCCTTGTCCTTCACCTCATCCGACGCTTCCCTGGCGTCCCCTCTATGCTGACGGTGCTGGAGGCGGGCCTCCGACGGTTCCTGGTGCGGGGCCTGGGGGACGCGAAAGTCTACATCGACGAGAGGATCTGGGCCGCCAACGCCCGCCGGGAGTTCGAGGTGGCCTTCGAGGCTATAGCCCAGGACCCCCAGGTGGAGAGCGTCACCGTCGTCGCCCACTCCTGGGGCGCCGTCGTGGCCTATGAGGCGCTATCCAACAGCCGGGTCATGGCGTCCTATAGCCCCGGAGGGCAGCATGCCAAACCCATTCACTTCATCACCTGCGGCTCAGGCCTCAATCGGGCCTGGGACATGGTGCGGAGCACGCCAAAGGACCACCTCAGTTGGTACCGCCTGGATCGTCCTCTGGTGAACGTGGCGAACTGGCTGGACATCTGGGCCGATTTCGACCCCGTTCCCGCTGGCCCTGCGAGGCCCCTCCCGCAGGCCAGCCGACCCTTCGTGACTACTCTTTCAGGTCCGGCCAGCAAGCCGGTGACCAACCTGGACGAGCCCCTGAACGACCACGGCGGCTACTGGACGAACTACGAGATGGTGCTGCCGCACATCGCGGCGGCGCTCCAACACGGCGGCCCGCAGATTCCCGGGACCGCCTTCGACGCCAAGGCCCAGGGGCGGCGAGAGAACCAGGTGGTCTGGCTCACCCTCCTCCGCACCTTGGTAATCGCCGCCGTCGTGGCGATAGCCGTCTGGGTGGTCGTGAACCCCGAGGCGGCACGCGCGACCCTCGCTGCTCTCAGGGACGCCCTTCGTGCCGTCCCCTATGCGGGGCCTGCGTTGGTGGACTCGACGGCGTGGCTAACAGGGTTCTTGCCTCGCGGCCTGCTCGTCTGGATGGCGTGGGTGGCGGGGGGCTTCGTCGTCGCCACGGTGGTCTATCGGGTCATCCAGGCGCGGGCCTTCCCTCGGCTGAAGTAAAAAGGGCGGAGGCGGCCCGGTTCCCTTGGGCCTATCGAAGATTCTCTCCGAGGTAGTCCTCCGCAGGCGGATCGCTTTGCTGCGAACGACCGGGAAGCCGACAGGTATTTCCCGCTCAAGGTTGTTCAAGCTCGGCAAAACCTGCTACCTACCTCGGGAGTCCGCTGTCCCGCTGTTTGCCAAAGGCCGGTATGTTACTCGGGAACTGCCGGCCTAAACGGAGCCTGATCGCGTCGCCGCAACCGTGCCACAAGTGCTAGAATGCCGTCATGCAAAAAGCAGTGCTTCTGCTCTGTATCCTGGTCTTAAGCATAGCTTCACTGCTGGCGTGTACTCAGCCTCAGCCTGTACCGACTCCTACCGCGGCGGCGACTTCGACGCTTACACCTACGCCTTCACCTACACCCACACCTACACTAGCAGTCCCTGGACCTATTATCATAGCGGACCAGCAGGGTCGCCTTCCGTCAGTGGCACTACTCGAGGCTCTTCCCAGGCCTGAGCGCGAGTGTCTAGACGGCTCTTTGGTCCCTGATAGATTCGAGACCGTGATCAGGCACTCGGGCACTCCGGCGGAAGAGGCGGCAGTACAGAGGTGTATTAGTCAGGATACCAGGAGACGTTTACACTTGGGCCAGCTAGTAGGAGCACTGGGTACCGTTCCAGAAGAGGAGTTAGTTTGCCTTAGCAGAGCGTGGGAGAGCAGCGAGCTTGCTATCCCTTATCGAGAGGCATTCCCTGATCTAAAGCAAGTAGGGATCCAATATGGGGGTTGGGCGCGGTGTCTATCCGATCCGGAGCTTGCTAGAGTGGGATTCCCTTTCACCGACCGATTCGATATCTCCCAGGCCCGATGCCTTTTCGCTAGCCTCGATCCCCATTCCTCTATCCGCATGCTTCATACCCGTGCTTGGCTCCGCCTACTTTCAGGCCAACTTCGGAAGGTTGTGGAGCGGTGTGGTGTATCCCTGCAACCTCTGCCTGATCCTCAGGCCATCCCGCTTGCTGTTCTACCCTCGGAGTTAGGCGGATTCCCTCTCCTTGAGGACCCCGAGGTTGTTGGCCGCCTATTCCAGAGTCTTCCCCCTGAGGTTACCAGCAAGAGTCATATGTTCCGTTCGCTGTCAGATGCCAGTGGCCCTATCCTCTACAGGACGTACTACTCCGGGCAACCAGGATTGGTACCCTACCTCCGCGGAGAGAACCTCAGCGAGAAAGATGAGCCGACTTTCAGCCAATATCCGCCTGGCACCACTGCAGGCCTGGCTATCGCTATGTTCGCCGGAGGTTTTGAGGGCGAGGTCATGTCTGTAGGCCGGCATGAAGGCCTTATCTGGGTTGTTGTGTCGTTTAAGATGTTCCAGGGCGAAGCCACTTCGAATCACCGGGTTTACTGGGGTGTGCTCGACAGTCCTTGGATGTTTGAAGCAACAGCGCAATCACCTGAAGATGCGTGGGCCCTAGCCAAGGCGTTCGTAGAAGTGGCCAGAAATACACGCTGAGATGTGCCTATTTCCAAGTAGGGAAAGGCATCACTCGCGAGTAGCGGACATTGTGCAAATCCACGTGTATACCAC
>JACQUM010000113.1 GCA_016210295.1 Chloroflexota bacterium
ACGGGAAGGGACCAGCAGGCCCAGGTCGGTGTCGCAGGCCAGGCCCTGGCGGCCCGCCGCGAACTCCACCAGGCTCTGGAACTCCTGAGGTCGGAGGAAGAAGTCCACGTGGGGGAAGCGCCGTTGAAGGGCCTCGGTCCGGGGCCCCACCATGCAGCCCATGAGGGCGATGGCGGCGCCGGGGTTGCCGCGCTTGAGGCCCTTGAGGGAGTCGAGCCGGGCGACGACCTTGTCCTCGGCGCCCTGGCGGACGACACAGCTGTTGAGAACGACGATGTCGGCCTTCTCCGGCACGGGCTCCTGGACGTAGCCCAGCCTCTCCAGGGCGGCGCCCAGCCGCTCCGAGTCGGCGACGTTCATCTGGCACCCGACGGTCCAGAGGTGGTAGCTGGGCATTGTAGCTTCCTCTAACGGGTTGCTGAAGGAGGGGAGTCCAGTCCCGAGCATCGGGACTGGCAGGGGTCTGGGGGTGTCCCCCAGACATATCCCATTTCCCCCTTCCTGGCTAGGAAGGGGGCTAGGGGGATGGTCGAAGAGTTTCTCATCACGCTCCGAAGAAAGCAAATCATGGCGGAGGGGATGGGATTCGAACCCATGATCCCGATTTCTCGGGACAAGCGCTTAGCAGGCGCCCGCACTAGACCTGGCTATGCGACCCCTCCACGAAGTCGTCCTCGCCTCAACTATACCAACGGGGGTTGAAGGCTGGCAAGGCGAAGGGAGGGCGTTACGCATCTCATACTGCGGTGATAGAATAGCCGATGGCGAACAGGCCAGTGGGTGGGGTATGGCCCAGCAGGTCGTCGGCGTGTTCCCTTCGGAGTGGCTTGCCTGGGAGGCTGCGGGGACCTTTTCCGGCGCGGGGTACGCACGTCGGAGCCTCACGCTCCTTGCGCCAACGGATGTCCCGCAGAGACCGCCGGCTGTGGCGCGCCGCGTGCAAACCGTGGCCCTGATGGAGCGGGCGGAGGCGCCCTTGCGGGCTATGCTCCGATGGGCCGTCATCGGGGCGGTTGCCGTGGAGGTCGGCGTGATGCTCCCTGTGCTCGTCCTCGTGGAGTCCGCGCCGGTCGAGCTGTTTCTTGGCGCTTCGGTTTGGAAGCTGGGAGCCTTCTTTGGGGGCTTCGTGGGGCTTTTCCTTGGCGAGGGCCAGGGGTTGGAACCACGGTTCCTGCGCCATTACGAAGGCCAGTTGGCCCTGGGCGCCAGCCTGCTGGTAGCGCGGGTCCGCGGACGGGACCTTCCGTGGGCACGGGGCGTCATGATCGAGGGCGGCTCCTCCGAGGTCCGTAACGTCGAAGGGACCTTTGTGGCCCTGAAAGACAGCGCGGCGAAAAACGCGTCCGAGGTCGGAGGGTAGTGCAGCCCGGGTCTGTACCAACGAGTCTGATTGCTGCTAATGGAGGAATGATGCCGTACAAGAACAAGCTGCGGGAGAAGATGCGGCGGGGCGAGGCCGTCGTCGGAGCCTTCTATAACTTCCCCTCCGCCATCGCCGTGGAGATGCTGGGCACGGTGGGGTTGGACTTCATCATCCTGGACTGCGAGCACTCCACCATCACGCCGGAGACTGCGGAGAATATCTACCGCGCCGCGCAGCTTGCCGGGATCAGCACCATCACCCGCGTCGGGGAGAACATCCAGCAGCACATCCTCAAGTACCTGGACGCCGGCACCGATGGTGTCCAGGTCCCCCTGGTCAACACCGCCGCCGAGGCCCAGATGGTGGCGGACGCGGTGAAGTACCCGCCAATCGGCAAGCGAGGCATGGCGGGGCCCCGTCTGGCGGGCTTCGGACGCATCCCCCTCGCGGAGTTCGTTGCCCAGTGGAACCAGGAGGGGATCGTCTGCGTCCAGATCGAGACCAGAGAGGGGATCAAGAACTTCCCGGAGATCGTCAAGAACCCGAACGTCGATATCGTCTTCTTCGGCCCCACCGACCTTTCGGTCAGCCTGGGGCACCCGGGAGAGACGACCCACCCGGAGGTGGTCTCCGTCATCTCCGACCTGGGCAAGCAGACCATCGCGGCGGGGAAGGTGGCGGGCACCATCATGGCCGATTCTGCGGGCTACAAGCGCTATAGGGACCTGGGCTTTCTCTATGCATGCGCAGCGGTGGGAGGCTTCATGACGCGGGGCGCTCGCCTCCATCTGGAGGAGTGCGCCCAGTATGAGCGAGGTCGGCGAAGGTAGCCGGTGCGCCGCCGGTGGGCGTCGCAACATTCACGAAGGCACGGGAGGTATAGCATGCCGCAGGGGGCGTTGGACGATCTCTTCGTGGTGGATCTGAGCCAGGGGGCGGGAGGGGCCTACTGCACACGGCTCCTGGCCGACCTGGGTGCCACCGTGGTCCTGGTGGAGCCGCCCGAGGGGAACGCCTTGCGGAGGGCGGGCCCCTTCCCCGGAGACGTTCCCCATTCGGAGAAGAGCGGCCTGTTCCTCTACTTCTGCGCCAACAAGTACGGAGTCAGCCTTGACCTGAGCACCCGAGAGGGCAAGCGGCGCCTCCTGGGCCTCGTCGAGCGCGCCGATCTCCTGGTGGAGGACTTTCCTCCGGGGACCATGGAGAAGCTGGGTCTGGGCTACAAGGCCCTCCGGCGTCGGAACCCCCGGCTCGTCCACACCTCCATCACGCCCTTCGGGCAGACGGGGCCCTGGAGGGACTACGTGAGCTCCGAGATCGTGGAGTGGGCGGTGGGCGGCTGGATGTACTCCGTCGGCGAGAAGGGGCGGGAGCCCCTCTTCCTGGCCGGCCAGCAGGGGCCCATCCACGGCGGCATCCAGGGGGCCATCGGGGGCCTGGCCGCCCTTTACTGGGCACGGAAGACGGGCGAGGGGCAGTACGTAGACGTCTCCGATTTTGAGTCCGTTCAGGTGGGCCACTCCATGCTGGCCGCCGGCTGGTCCCACGAGGGGAAGGTGGTCACCCGCACCACCCACGACTTCATCCGCTGCAAGGACGGCTGGTTCGTCATCATGGCCTTCCGGTTCGACCACAACCTCTTTGTCCTGATGGAGAGGCCGGAGCTGATGGAAGACCCGCGCTTCGCCACCCGGGAGGCCTGGCTCCAGAACCGGGAGGCGTTGCTGGACGTCATGCGGGAGTGGGCGCTGGAGCACACCAAGGACGAGATTTATCACAACGCCCAGGAGCTCCGGCTGGCCACCACGCCTCTTTACACCTTCCCGGAGCTGCTCCACCACGCGCAGCTCCTGGAGAGGGATTGGTTCCTGGAGATCGACCACCCAGCGGCGGGGAGGCTCACCTACCCGGGCTTCCCGTACAAGATGAGTGTCACCCCGCCCGCCGTGAGGCGCCCCGCGCCGCTCCTGGGCCAGCACAACGAGGAGGTATTCGGTCCCAGGGCCTCCGTCATCCCAGCCGTTCTTGTCCCTGCGGGCGGTGCGATGCCGCAGACCAACGGGCGCCGGGGTCGGGGGAAGCATCTCCCTCTGGAAGGGGTGCGCATCATCGAGGTGACGGCCAACTGGGCCGCTCCTCTGGGGGGCCGCTTCCTGGCCGACCTGGGCGCTGAGGTCTACAAGATCGAGCCGCCGGAGCGCCCCGCCACCCGCATGGGACGCTTCCCCGGCCAACAGGTCTGGAAGTACCACTGGAACCGCGCCGCCTACTTCGACCAGGTGAACCGCAACAAATGGGGGGTCACCCTGGACATCTCCCAGCCCGAGGGCCGGGACGCCTTCCTCAAGATGGCCAGACAGGCGGACGTCGTCCTGGAGAATAACAGTGTCCGCGTCTTCCACAACCTCAAGATCGACTGGGACGTCCTGAAGGAGGTGAACCCGCGCCTCTCTCTCGTCTCCATCTCCGGCTTTGGGCAGACCGGGCCCGAGCGCGACTACAGCGCCTACGGCTCCAACATCGAGGCGAGCTGCGGCCTGGCCTCCGTCACCGGCTACCTGGGCGAGGAGCAGGCCTACCGTCTGGGCTCCTTCTACGCCGACCCCAACACCGCCTTCCACGCCACCGTCGCCATCCTTGCAGCCCTCCGCTACCATGACCGGACAGGCAAGGGGCAGTTCATCGATCTTTCCCTCCACGAGAACGGCATCCTGTTCATGGCCGAGTCTTTCATGGAGTGCATCATGAGCGGGAAGCAGCCGCCCATCCTGGGCAACCGCCACCGGACCTACGCTCCCCAGGGCTGCTACCGCTCCCTGGGCGACGACATGTGGGTGGTCGTCTCCTGCCGGGACGACGGCGAGTGGCAGCGGATGTGCCAGGCGATGGGCCACTCGGAGTGGGCGGAGAGGCCGGAGTTCGCCACGGTGGAGGGCCGGCGGACCCACCACGACGAGATCGACAAGCTCATCTCCTCCTGGACGGCGGAGCACGACCACAACGAGGCGACGCGTGTCCTCCAGGCCGCCCGCGTCCCCGCCGCCCCGGTCCTGGCCAACTGGGAGATGCTCAGCAACCTGCACCTCCACGCCCGCGACTTCTGGGTCGTCACGCCGCACCCGGAGATGGGGGCGTGGCCCTATCCCGCCTTCGCCTGGCAGCTCTCGCGCACGCCAGCCAGCGTCCGCATGAGCGCGCCCATGTTCGGGCAGCACAACCGCTACGTCTACCGGGACGTCTTTGGCCTCACCGAGGAGGAGTTTCAAGCTCTCTACGAGACGAAAGCGGTGGTGGACAAGCCCCCGGCGGACCTCCCCCCGCCCATGATCCTGCCGTGAGGGTTTCAGAGGTTGACATTGGTTCTGGGGACAGCTTCCGCGAGGCGAGGACTAGCCGATGACGGATAACAAGTGTCCGATCTGCGGAGGCAGTGCAAGCCGTGGATTCTACGCGGGAGTTACTATGCGTTGGGTGGCATGCCCAGTCTGCGGAAACTTCGATACCGGTCACTTCGGACTCGAGGACTTAGATAAATCTCTTGTTCTCCGGAAGTTTCTACTCTCGGCTGCTGTTAGAGAGGCGTCGGATGCGGGCAAGAAGCTGACAGTAACGGCCGAAACAGCTCCGTCTTTATTGGCGGCGTTTCCCCCTTCCATCACACCGCTCGATCAGATGGATCGCGCATTGTTGTACGTTGCTAAACGACAAGAAAGAGCTGATGAGGCGATTTCAGTGGACTGGAACTATGACTACCCTCTGGCCTGGGCAAGGGACGGGGAAGAATTCCGATACCTACTCAGTATGCTCTGTAAGCGCGGTCTGCTTGAGCGTGAAAGGCCTGGGGTTGATTTTGGTGCCTTGCGCCTCACCCCGGAGGGGTGGGAGAGATTAGAGCAACTACGCCGGGTCCAGCGTCACTCCGATCAGGCGTTTGTGGCTATGTGGTTTTCCCAGGACCTAGACCAAGTGTGGGAGCAGGGGTTCAAGCCGGCCTTAGAAGAGACCGGATTCCGTCCCCTTCGCGTCGACCTCCTCGAGTACAACGACAAGATTGACGACAGAATCGTGGCCGAAATTCGACGAAGTGGGCTATTAGTGGCCGACTTCACTGGAAACCGAGGCGGGGTGTACTTCGAGGCAGGGTTAGCGCTCGGCCTCGGTATCCCTGTGATCTGGACATGCAAAGACAGCGATATTGGTGAAGTTCATTTCGATACCCGTCAATATAACTACGTCGTTTGGGCTGCTCCCGCAGACTTAAGAGAGAAGCTAGCTAATCGGATCGCAGCTACAATCCCTGGCCGAGCAATCCGCAATACCTAGCCGAGCACCCGCAGCAGCGCCTCTTCCAGATCGGCGTAGGTAAAAGAGCGACAACATCGGGCGTTTCGTTCCTCCGTTTGTTTGCTTGGTGACCACTGAATGCGGATGCCTAGCCTTCTGCCCTCTGGCAGTAGGCGTAGAGGGCGTCGTAGACCGGGAACATCAGTTCCAGCTTCCGGTGATCGTCGGGGCACGTCTCGGCCAGGCCCTCGGAGACGGCCAGGAGCCCCGCGGACTCCGGGGTGATACCAAGGTCCTGGGAGACATCGGCCCCGTGAACGATGCTTGCCAGGCGGTCCAGGGCAGGGTCTCGCAGTCCATACTTTCCTATGATTGTCTCGAAGCTACATTTTCCGTCTCGATGCCCCAGCTCTACGCCCTGGGCATCGAAGGGGATCGCCTCCTCCTTCTGCGCTACTTGGAGCACCTGTTCCGCAGGGACGAAGAGAAACTCTGCCTCGGGATCTATGAAACGTCGGATGAGCCAGGGACAAGCCACGCGATCCACCTTGGCGCCCGCCCGCGTAACCCACTTCATGAGTTTCCTCCATTCCTATCTGAGCACCTTCAACAGCGCCTCCTCCAGTTCCTGGTAGGTGGCGAAGGCCTCGAACCTGGCGGCGATGACGCCGTCCCGGTCTATGACGAATGTCCACTCGATGCTGGGCAGGTTCCACTCCACCGCTGTGGGGGAGAGCCGCACCTTGGAAAGGTCCCCCTTGATCTCCGTGGGGTTGTCGTACACGTCCACGTGGATGAAGTTGGCCCGTCCCTTGTAGGCGTTCTTCAGGTCTCGTAGCACCTCGTCCTCCGGGCCGCAGACGGCGTTGGTGCAGTAGGCGGGGCTGGTCATGACCACCACCGTGGGCTTGCCGCTCCCCACCGCCTCGGCGACGGTCATCTGGTAGAGGTCGAGGTCGATGAGGGAGCCGGTGGTCAGATCCTTCGGGCTGGCCACGTCTTGGACCGTCTTGCTCTTGCTTGGCGGCGCCTTCGCCCCGACGGGGGGTGTGGCCGGAACCCGCTTGACCTCGAAGAGGAGCTGGGCGCCTCGCTGAGCGCCGTCGGCGTCCTTGAAGCGGATGTCCAGCCCCCACCACCCCGGCTGGTCGAAGGACATCTGCGTCGTGTACATCCCCCGGGTGCCGTAGGGCCAGAGACGGAAGGTGGCGGTGACGGTCTCCCTGGTCTCGCCCTGGGAGTCCTTCGTGGGGTAGTACTGCGAAGAGACCGTCGCCTCCGGTATGGTGACCAGCGCCTGGGCCGTCTGGAGGACGAACCCGACCCGGTTGGGGCCGACAGCGAGGTCCGAGGTGCCGAGGATGGCCTTGATCCCTGTCGGCGAGACGGGGCCTGTCACTAGGGGGACCTCATGGAGAGGCCGGCTAGTTGGGGTAGCAGTCGGTGTCGGGCTCGTCTGGATGCACGCGGCCACGGCGAGGAGAAGGGCCGCGGCTACGGTGACGAGCAGAGCTCTGTCACCCTGAATGGAGCGAAGGGTCTCGGGGCCCATGAGAGGTGCGTTGCCTTCCGGGCGAGTCAGGGCCCGAAGGTGAACGTGCTGAGGACGAAGGACTGGGACCCGGGGTGCAGCCGCAGCTCGTGGAACCCGATCGCCTCCCCCGCGACCACCTCGTACATACGCGGCGCGTCCACTACCAGATAGCTCTTCCCCTCTTCGAGCACCACGTCGGCTCCCTTGATCGTCGCCGTCAGGGGCTTCCCGTCCACGGTCACCAGGACTCGGAAAGACCCCTCGCCCAGATTGTTGATGGTGGCGTACACCACCCGAGCGGTGTACGGTAGGGCGAGGTACTCGGTGTAGGTCTCCGTGGGCCCGGCATACCGGGCGCCGTCCGCGAGGCTTTCCCAGGTCCCCTGAAGGTAGAAGAAGCCCTCCCGCCGCTTGCCGGGGTCTGTATAGGCCGCGACGCTTCTCTGGAAACTCTCCTCGTTGCCGAAGAACTGGGAGGCGAAGAAGTTGTAGCCGGCGTAAGTCTCCTCCGTGAGCTTGTCATAGGGCCCGAAGTCGGGCTCAGGAAGGCCGCTGGGCTTGTCCTGGGGCGGGCGCCCGATCTCGGTGAGGAGCTCGCGGATCTTCTCCTCCGTCTGGGGGTACTCGCCCTCTCCGATGACGCGGTAGCGCTCGGTGCCGTCCGGGCCGATGAGGACTTTGGTCGGCCACGCTCGGACCCGGTAGTAGGTCCAGGTCTTCTTCCCGTTGTCCAGGGCCACGGGCCAGGTGACGCCCAGGTCCTTCACCGCCCTTTGGACGTTTCCCAGGTCCTTCTCGAACTCGAACTCCGGCGTGTGGACCCCGATCATGACGAGGCCGTCGTCCCTGTACCGCTCGTACCAGGCCTTCAGGTGCGGGAGGGTGCGGAGGCAGTTGATGCAGGTGTAGGTCCAGAAATCCAGGAGGACGACCTTTCCCCGAAGCTCACTGATGCGCAGGGGTTCGGAGTTGATCCAGGCGTCGGGGTCCTGGAGCTCCGGCACAGGAGAGCCGGACTGGCCCGTGGGGCGCGAGGTGGGGGTGGATGTCTCGCCCGTGGGAGTGGTTGCCGGTGCGCCGCATGCGGCGATGAGGAGGGCCACAATCAGGCCCACGGAGAGCAGGGTTCGAGGCGATGCTAGTCTCCCTCCAACCACTGCTCCCCTCCCTTCCAGACCTCCTTCTTCCAGACGGGCACAAGCTCCTTGACCTTGTCCACCATCTCCTGGCAGGCGGCGAAGCCCTCCCGACGGTGCGGGGACGCCACTGCCACCACCAGAGACGTCTCGCCGATCTCCAGTCGCCCGGTGCGGTGCCAGAGGGCCACGTCTACTGCGCCCCATCTCTCTCCCACCTCCTGCCCGATCCGCTGGAGCATCCGCTCCGCCATGGCCGGGTAGGCCTCGTATTCGAGGTACCACACGGCTCTCCCCAGGTTGTTGTCTCGGACGACTCCCTCGAAGGTGACCACGGCGCCGTTAGCCGGTCTCTTGAGGCTGTCGGCGACGGCCCTGGGGTCTAGCGGCTCGGTGGTGATCCGGGCGGTGACGCGGAGGGAGATCGCCCCTCCGCTCACGGGCGGGATCAGGGCGACCTCGTCTGTCGGGGCCAAGGGGCGCGAGCGATCGGCGTACTCCAAGTTCACGGCGATGAGCGCGGCCTGGCACCGTCCGCGGAGGGCTGGCAGCTTTTCCTCCAGGTCGCGGAGCAGGTCGGCGACGGTGGCATCCCCGGGGACCTCTACCTCTACCTCCTGTTGTCCCGCCTTCTCCCGATAGAGGGCGAACAACTGGACCCGGACCTTCATACCCCTCCGCCTCGTAGCCAGTCTGCTTTCAATTATAGGACGCTTGCTTGTAAATAGGTCTGGTTCGTCGGCACCAGCACCTAAGGTCAGACCTCGACGGGCTCGGACCTTTCGTTTCGCGCAGCCTCCGTACATTGGGCACATATTGACATATATGCGCGTGCGCCTCTACACTGAGCGCGAGCACGAAGCGATTCTGAAACGTCAACCGTTCATGGGACGAGTGGAGGGGCGAGGATGACGACGAAGGGCGTGGTCAACAAGGAAAGTGGCTCGCCAGCCGCGCTGCCAGCCTTCACGCTGACCGATTCCAAAGGTCGATCTCGCCGTTTCCCCACAGGCCGCTTCGCTCTCCTCTGGTTCGTGAAGGAGGACTGCCCCACCTGCGGGCTGTCCATGCCTCTCGTCGAGGAGGCCCATCGCGCCTTTGGAGCGACCCTCGACGTTTGGGCCATTGGTCAGGAAGCGGCGGGGAACGCCGTCCTCGAAGAGCGGCACAGTCTGACCCTGCCGATGCTGGACGATACGGCCCTTCACGTGTCTTACGCCTATGACATCGAAGCCGTGCCTACCCTGGTCCTCGCCGACGGGGAGGGACACGAGCTTCGCCGGGTAGTGGGGTTTCTCAAGGAGACCTGGCAGGACTTCTACGTCGAGCTGGCCCGGCTCGCGTCGGCGCCTGTCCCGAAGGTCGATTGGACGGCGTACCCGGTCTACCGGCCGGGCTGCGGTTCGATGTCCGTGGAGCCCGGGATCGCAGAGCGCCTGGCCGCCGAGGCGGAAGGGAGTCCTCTGCGGGCGCGTCGCATCGAGGTGGCCCCTGGTGACGACCTCTTCGAGTTCATGTTCGACCAAGGCCTGACCGACGGGCTGCCGGTGGTGCCGCCGACGCCGGAGCGAGTGTTACGGATGCTGGGAGGCACGCGGCGGGACGCCCAAGAAGTGATAGCGATTGTCCCGCCCAACATGGCCCCGGCCACGGTGGAGAAGATAGCCATCAACGCCGTCATGGCGGGGTGCAAACCCGAATACCTCCCGGTGGTCATCGCGGCGCTGGAGGCGGTCTGCACCGAGGAGTTCAACATCCACGGGATCATGGCCACGACGATGGGCGCCTCCCCGGTCATGGTGGTGAACGGCCCCATCCGCCATCGGCTGGGAATGAACATGGGGGTGAGCGCCCTCGGCCAGGGCAATCGGGCCAACGCGGCCATTGGGCGGGCGCTCCGGCTCGTCCTTCGGAACGTGGGCGGTGCGCGGCCCGGTGGCACCGAGCGTTCGACTCTCGGCACGCCGGCCAAATACACTCTGTCCTTCGCGGAGTGGGAGGAGCGCAGCCCCTGGGAGCCCCTGCATGTGGAGCGGGGATTTCGTCCTGAGGACAGCGTGGTCACCGTGTTCGGCCTCACCAGCGGCCCGCAATATATCACGGACCAGACATCCAGGACAGCCCGCGGCCTGGGGGGTAGCCTCGGCCTCGGCGTAGAGGCCGTCTTTCACCCTAAGTCCCACGGTGCCGGGGATACTCTCCTCGTGGTATGTCCGGAGCACGTGGATACGCTGTGGCGGGACCGCTGGACGAAGGCCGACTTGCGCCGGCGTGTCCAGGAGATCACGGCGCGACCGCTCCGCGACCTCCTGGCGAACGAAGAAAGCGGCGAAGGGGTCCCGCCGGGACGCTACGGGGCCAACGGGCCCACGGAGGAGGAGCTGAACCAGCGGATCCCCAAGTTCCGCGCTCCAGAGAGCCTTCATATAGTCGTGGCAGGTGGCGAAGCAGGGAAGTTCTCCGCTGTCTTTGGCGGCTGGGCCTCGACTCCCGTGAGTCGCAGGATAGAGGAGGAGGGAGCATGACGCAGGTTATCCTTGACCCCACCGACGAGCGGGTGCCCATCCGGCGGCAGCTGGCTCCGCGCTCGAAGGCCATCGCCGGCAGGCTGGCGCTCTTAGACATCAGCAAGCCCCGCGGCGACGTCCTGATGGACCAGATCGCCGTCCGGCTGACCAGTCGGTATCCCGGCGTGAAGGTCAGCCGCTACCGGAAGCCGACCTTCGCCAAGCCCGCGCCGGAAGAGCTGCGCCGCAAGATCCTCGAGGAGTCCGACTTCGTTATCGAAGCGTTGGCTGACTGAGGGTCCTGCACGACGTGCAGTGTGCACGACACAGTCTGGTTCGAGATCCAGGGGAAGCCCGCAG
>JACQUM010000002.1 GCA_016210295.1 Chloroflexota bacterium
GGGGGCAAAGCCCCCTCTCTGGCCTTTTTTCTCCACCCCTTCCCCCGCCTTCTTCCTCAGAGAGAACCCAAGGTAGGGAGGCGGGGGAAGGGGTCGGGGGATAGGGGTCAATCTGATCCGTCTCACATATTTCCAAACGAAGCCACGGCGGGAGCCCCTCGCCACCGCGGACGCAGGAAGCAGATCTCCTGTCTGGTTGCTGAGGCATGCCTTGAGTGCCTGCCGAAGAGGTGTCCCCCTCTCACACAAAGGGGAGGAGGGGGTGAGAGTTTCAAAGTTCCGAAGGGACTCCTAGGAGGCGGTGACCTTCTCGTCTCTCTCGGTATCGTGCGCGGAAACGGAAGGAGTACGAGGTGGTCGCGCCAGGAACATCGCCGCCGCCGCCACGCTGTAGAGAGCGATCATGACCGTAAAGATCACCGTATAGTTTCCCAGCGCATCGAAGGCGACTGCTGCCGCCAGGGGGCCAAGGGCGTTGGTGGCCATCTGCACCGGCGACACCAGTCCTCGGATCGCCCCCAGCGACTTCCGGCCGAAGTAGTCCGCCCAGACGAGGTTCTGCAGGGTTGGCAGGCCGCCGAAGACCGTGCCGTGCACGATGGCGAAGGCATAGGCCATCCTCAGGTCCCTCGTCATCGAGAGAAGAAAGAGGCCGAAACCCACCACCAGGAAGGAGCCGATCATCATGGTGCGCAGGGGGACGCGCTCCGACAGAAAGCCCGCCACCAGGGCTCCTCCCGCCCCCAGGGAGGACCACACGAAGATGACCGCAATTGCTTGGTCTCCAGGGATTCCTCGGTCTGTCAGATGGGCGAACATGTGGAAGTTCGCTCCCCCGCCGTTGAAGAAGGCGATAGAGGTGGCAAGCAGGACGAAATAGAAGGCTCCGGTCCGCAACACCTCCCGGACGGTGAGAGAGACCTCCTTGGACGCCTCCGAACCCTCCTCTCCCTCCCTATCGAGTCTCGCTTCGTCGCCGTCCGGACGAAGCCCCAGGTCTTCCGGCTGTCGCCGCAAGAACAGGAGCGTGGGAAGAAGAGTGAGTCCCCAGGTCAGGGTGCCCAAAGCGGCGGTCGCCACCCGCCAACCGAAGTTCGCCACAAAGAACTGGACGAAGAGCGGCGTCGCGGCGTTGCCCACGCGGGTCCCCACGTTGGTGAGGGCCATGGCCCTCCCCCGCCTCCGCACAAACCACTTGGCGATGACCACGCTGATAGAGAGGGCGATAACGCCCGTGACCACCGACCGTCCGACGATGGTGAGGGCGAAGAACTGCCACAACTCCTGAATGAAGGCCATGGCGACCATGGTTCCGCCCAGGAGGAGGAAAGCCCCCGCCACCATCCAACGAGGCCCCAGCCTGTCCAGCTGGCGCCCCACCAGCAGGCCGGCAAGGCCGCCTATGACAGTGCCGATGCTCATGGCGGTGGCGAAGGTCGCCCGGCTCCACCCGAACTCCTCGGTGATAGGCTTGAGGAAGACGCCCAGCACCGGATTGAACTCGGATGTCTCCGCCACGGAGACGAGCATCATCGTGGCGACGATGACCCACCCATAGTAGACCCTGGGCCTCGGACGCTCTTTGGTGGACGCGGGAGCGTTCATCGAGGATCCCGAACGCTGGAGGGCGAGCCGGCCCTGCCGAAAAGGGGGAGTGCATCCCGATGCATCGGGATGTCAGGGGTACAGGGGCGTCCCCCGAAAAGCAGGTTTGTGTGCAAAGCTACACGAGCCGAAGAGGCAAGGCTACCCTGATGTCAAAGCCCGCACCTGTCTCTGAGGCGCGACTCGATGGAGCAAAGATGTGAGAAAGAGAGCACCCTTTCACGATAGCGGAAGGGAGAGCGGAAAGGAAGGGCCTCTTCTGGCCGTGCCGCTCGCCGCTTCCTGGCGCGCGCCCAACCTCTTTGAGCCGCGTTCCTTGTCCTCCTGGTTTCCCCAAGAGTACAATAAGCATGCGAGACCTGTTTCACACCCAGGGAAAGTTCGCGGAGGCGTGTTCCGATGGAAAAAGGCACGTGGCTGCTCAAGCGAGGTCTGGCCCAGATGCTCAAGGGCGGCGTCATCATGGACGTTGTCACGGCGGAGCACGCGCGCATCGCGGAAGAGGCAGGCGCCTGCGCCGTGATGGCCCTGGAGCGGGTCCCCGCGGACATCCGGGCCGCGGGCGGCGTCGCTCGCATGGCGGACCCCCAACGGATCAAAGAGATCATGGGCGCCGTCACCATTCCCGTGATGGCCAAGTGCCGCATCGGCCACTTCGTGGAGGCGCAAGTCCTGGAGGCCCTCGGCGTGGACTATATCGACGAGTCGGAGGTGCTCACCCCCGCCGACGAGGCTAACCACATCTGGAAGCATACGTTTAAGGTCCCCTTCGTCTGCGGCTGCCGCGATCTAGGCGAGGCTCTCCGGCGCCTCGCGGAGGGGGCGGCGATGATCCGCACCAAAGGCGAGGCCGGAACGGGGAACATCGTGGAGGCGGTGCGGCACATGCGCGCCGTCCAGGGAGACATTCATCGCATCCAGACCATGACTGAGGATGAGCTCCCCGCCTTCGCCAAGTCGCTGGGGGCGCCCTTGGAGCAGGTCCAGGAGATCAAGCAAGAGGGGCGGCTCCCCGTGGTCAACTTCGCGGCCGGGGGAGTCGCCACTCCCGCCGACGCTGCCCTCATGATGCAACTGGGTGCCGATGGCGTCTTCGTGGGCTCCGGCGTCTTCAAGTCCAGCGATCCGGCCCGGCGCGCCAAGGCCATCGTGGAGGCGGTCACTCACTACCAGGACCCCGCCATCCTCGCCGAGGTCTCCCGCGGCCTGGGCGAGGCGATGCCGGGCATCGACGTGCGCACCCTTGCTCCCACCGAGGTCTTGGCGACTCGGGGGTGGTAGAGGAGAATGCCCAAGAAGGTCCGGGTGGGCGTTCTAGCCCTCCAGGGCGATTTCCGTGAGCATGTGGAGAGCCTC
Organism: Chloroflexota bacterium; assembly: GCA_016210295.1. Taxonomy (GTDB): domain Bacteria; phylum Chloroflexota; class Dehalococcoidia; order UBA6926; family JACQUM01; genus JACQUM01. The sequence goes on from JACQUM010000002.1 coordinate 2,962, forward strand.
CAGCGGGCTGGCGTCGAGGCTGTGGAAGTCCGTCTCCCCGCACAGCTCAAGGGACTGGACGGCCTCATCATCCCCGGTGGGGAGAGCACGACCATCCTCCGCCTCATCGACATCTTCAAGTTTCGCGAGCCCATCATTGACTTCATCCGAGGGGGAGGGCCTCTCTGGGGAACGTGCGCCGGCATGATCGTCGTCGCCCAGAAGGCCACGGACCTCACGCGTCCCACCCTGGGCCTCATCAATGTCAGCGTCTGCCGCAACGCCTTCGGTCGCCAGGTGGATAGCTTCGAGGAGGACCTGACCATCGCAGCGGGAGACTTTGCCCAGAGAGAGAAGCCCTTCCACGCCGTCTTCATCCGGGCTCCTGTCATCGAGGAAACAGGCGCGGCAGTGGAGGTCCTCGCCCGACTTCCCAACGGCGCCCCCGTGGCGGCGCGACGGGGGAAGGTGCTGGTCACCGCCTTCCATCCGGAGCTTACGCCGGACCTGCGTTTCCACGAGTTCTTTCTCGGATTCAGCGCGATGAAGGAGTAGCGCCTTGCCCGAGCGCCAAGAGCGGAGGTGCCTCTCGTAGGCCGATGTTTCGAACCGTCCAACCGACCGATCTTTCAGGGCTCGTTCTCTTTCTCGCCCGGGCCCTTCCCAACGAAGCGCGCCCGGCGGACAAGCTGGGCATCGGCCAGCAGCGGGTCTGGACAGTTCAAGGGCTCATGGCCCACTGGCTGCCCCAAGAGGCGCGTCACCACACCTTTCTGCGGGCGAAGGGGTGGCGGATCAGCGGCCTCGTCTCCGTCCGGAGCTACCCCGGCCTCGCCGCCTGGGAGGTAGACCAGCTCCTCCTCAACCCGGAGGAAGGAGAGACCTGCCGTCTCCTTCTTGCTCAGCTCTCCCTGGCCAGCGCCCTTGCCGGCATCGAGCGGGTCTTCCTGCGCCTCCCCGCCGAAAGCCCCGCCGTGGCCCACGCGCAGCAGGCGGGTTTCCATACCTACCTCCGGGAGTCCCTCTATCTCCTTCCCGCTCCCCCCGCGCCCGATTTCCTCGCCGTCCCCAACGGGCTCTCTTTCCGCCCTTGCCGACCAGAGGACCGCTTCCAGGCCTTTCGGCTCTACACCTTGAGCGTTCCTCTCGGAGTCCGCACGGCGGAGGGCCTGACCATGCAGGAGTGGCAGGAGACTCTTGCCGTCCGCTGGCGTTGCCGCGGACGAGCCGTGGAAGAGATCGCCGTCGACAAGGAAAGCGGCAACCTCGCCGCCTGGGTCTACACCCTCCGCAGAGGGCGCACCGGTTTCCTGACCCTCCTCACCAATTCCGGACGCCCAGGCTCGGAGGAGGCCACGGTCGCCCAGGGTCTCGCCCATCTCAAGGGGCAGCCGATAGTCACTCTGCTCCTGCCGGACTACATAAGGAGCGGAGTGGGTGCCCTGGACCCCTGGGGATTCCAGTACGGAGGCGACTACGTGAGCCTCGTCAACCGGATGGCGGTGCCCGTGCCGAGCACGGCTTTAGCGCCCGCCTGAGCGCAGATGGAAGAGCACGATGGAGGAGCATTGGTGACGCAGGGCTCTCTCTCTGAGGGGAATCGCATCACGGACAACCTGGAGGCGTTTCTGGACCGCCTCCCTCCCTCCATCGTGGAGGCGCTCCAGAAACAGGAAAACGGCGAGGAGTTGCTGGAGATTGTCCTGGACCTCGGCCGCTGGCCTGAGGCGCGCTATCCTCGCCGAGAGGTCGTCCTCAGCCAACGGGAGGTCACGGAGGACGAGCTCGACTACGTCATCGCCCGGGTGGGCCAGTTCAACGCCGACAACAGGGCGGGCATCCAGCGGACGCTGCACCGGATCTCCTGCATCCGGAACCGGAACGGAAAGATCGTCGGCCTCACTTGTCGCGTCGGCCGTGCCGTCCTGGGCACCAACCGCATCATCGAGGACTTCATCCGCTCGGGAAAGAGCATCCTCCTCATGGGGCGCCCGGGCGTCGGCAAGACGACCATGCTGCGGGAGACAGCCCGGGTCCTGGCCGACGATGTGGAGAAACGGGTGGTCATCGTGGATACCTCCAACGAGATCGCCGGCGACGGCGACATCCCCCACCCCGCCATCGGCCACGCCCGCCGGATGCAGGTGCCCCAGCCCGAGTCCCAGCACCGCATCATGATTGAGGCGGTGGAGAACCACATGCCGGAGGTCATTGTGATCGACGAGATCGGCACCGAGGAGGAGGCCGCCGCGGCGCGGACCATCGCCGAGCGCGGCGTCCAGCTCATCGCCACCGCCCACGGCACCACGCTCGTCAACCTCATCATGAACCCGACTCTCTCCGACCTCATCGGCGGCATCCAGGCCGTGACCCTCGGCGACGAAGAGGCAAGACGCCGGGGCACCCAGAAGACCATCCTGGAACGAAAGGCCCTTCCCACCTTCGAAGTCGTCGTGGAGATCCAGAACTGGGAGCGCGTCGCCATCCATCCGGAGGTCGCTCGGACGGTGGACATGCTCCTCCGCGGCGCCACTCCCCGCCCCCTCGTCCGCTACCTGAGCCCGGTGGGAAAGGTGGTGGAGGAGCGAGGGGACCCCATGTCCCTCTCCCGCCCCACCGTTCCCTCCCTTTCGGCCACCTTGCCGTCCGCCGCAGGCGGACGCTCAACGGAGCCCGAGGAAGCCAAAGCCGGACGCACCACCTATACCGACATCTATCCCTACGGCGTTGGCCGGGGCTACCTGGACGAGACCATCCGGTCTCTCGGCCTTCCCCTGCGCCTCGTGGACTCCGTCACGGAGGCGGACGTCTTGCTGACCACCAAGCAGATGTACCGCCGTCGACCCCAGCCCATCTACTCGGCGGAGGCGGCAGGCATCCCCGTGCACGTCCTCCGGCGTAACAACCCGCCCCAGATCAGACAGGCCCTGGACATCATCGCCAACGCCGGCGTGGAAGAGGGCGTGATGGAGAAGGCCATGGAGGAGACGGAGCAGGCCATCCAGCGCATCCTGGCGGGCGGAGAGGACGAGGTGGCCTTGAGCCCCCAGGGCGCCAACGTCCGCCGCATCCAGCACCAGCTCGCCACCCAGCACAACATCTCCTCCCGCAGCAGCGGCCAGGAACCCGACCGCCGCGTCCACCTCTACAAGACCGGCATCTACAGCTATCGTTAGCTGGACACCAAAAAGAGGAGTCCAGTCCCGATGCTCGGGACTGGCAGGGGCCTGGGGGTGTCTCCCAGACAGCTATTTCTACCCCCTTCCTGACGAGGAAGGGGGTTAAGGGGATGGTCGAAGAGATTCTCTCCCGTCATGGAGCAGGACACATGGGCCTCTTCATCACCTTCGAGGGCGGGGAGGGGACGGGCAAGACGACGCAGGCCCGCATCCTCGCCGAGCGACTGGCCCCCGCTCTGCTCCTCCACGAGCCTGGCGGCACCCCTCTCGGCGAAGCCCTAGCCGCCTGGCTCCGGGAGTCTGGGCGCGAGGTGTCTTTCCCACGTTTCCTCCGGCCCTGGTCCCGCCGGAAGAGCTGGGGCCGTCTGGACTCTGTGACCGAGCTTTTCCTCTTCGCGGCGGCTCGCGCCCAGCTTGTGGCCAGCGTCATCCGGCCCGCGTTGGAGTGGGGCGACACGGTCATCTGTGACCGATTCGCCGACTCCACCGTGGCCTATCAGGGCTACGGCCGCGGCCTGGACCTCGCTCAGGTGGCCCAGGTCAACGCCCTCGCCACCCAGGGCCTGCGCCCCCACCTCACCGTCCTCCTCGGCCTCTCCGTTGAGGAGGGGCTCCGCCGCACTCGCGGGGCAAGCCACCGGATGGAGCAGGAGGGGGCCGCCTTTCACGAGCGGGTGCGGCAAGGCTACCTCGAAATGGCGCGCCAGGAGCCGGATCGCTGGCTCGTCTTGAACGCCCGTCTCCCCATTGAGGAGACAGCGCGGCGCGTCTGGGAACGGGTTCAGGCGCTGCGAGCGGGTGCCTAAGAGCGGTCTATTCTGCCTCGCCTCGAACGGGGTGCAGGGCAGAGCCCCCGCCGGGGGTCTGGGGGTGTCCCCCAGTGCTTCTTTCTTCCTTCCCCTCTCCCGCAGGGAGAGAGGGACTGAGGGGGAGAGGGCAGAGGCGCCGAAGCCTCCTACCCCCCGGTGAACTTCGGCGGGCGCTTCTCCAGGAAGGCCTGCACCGCCTCCTTGTTGTCCTCGCTGATGGCCGTGATGGACTCCAGAGCCAGGGAGAGGTCCAGCGTCCTCTCCATGGACTCCCACAGGTGCTTGTTCAGCACGAACTTGGTCCATCGGATGGCCCACTGAGGGCCGTCGGCCAGCTGGTGCGCCAGCTCCAGGGCCTGGGGCAGAAGCTGCTCCTTAGGCAGCACCTTGTTGACCAAGCCGATCCTCTCCGCCTCCTGAGCGCCGATGATCCGGCTTGTCATGAGCGCCTCCTTGGCCCGGTGCATGCCCACCAGGTAGGGCCAGATGATCGCCCCGCCGTCGCCCGCCACCAGGCCGATCTTGGTGTGCGTGTCGGCAAAGCGGGCCCGCTCCGAGGCGTAGACGACGTCGCATAGAAGGGCCATCGTCGCCGCCTGGCCGATGCAGTCGCCGTTGACGGCGGCGATGATGGGCTGCGGCACGTTCAGGATGTTGTGGATGAGGTCGCGGGAGTGCCCCAGGAGGTTGGAGGTGCCACCTGCCGCACGGTCGCGGCGCGCTTCGGACTGCGGCGCCTCCGGCTCGCCGCGCAGGTCCGCCCCCACGCTGAAGTGGTCCCCCGCCCCCGTGAACACGATGGAGTTGATATCCTGGTCCTGCCCCACCTCCGTCCAGACGATGTCCAGCTCGTGGCGTGTGCTGGGCGGGAAGGCGTTGCGCCGCTCCGGACGGTTCATGGTCACCGTGGCGACCCTGTCCTCCACCTCGATCTTCAGGAACCTGTACGTGCCGTAGTCTGCCATGCTCCCCTCCTTGCAGGCGACTGATTACGGGAAGATAGTAGCACGCGACCGAGGGTCTGGCGAGAAGACGCCGCTCGCCCTTCGGCAGGCCCGGGCGAGCGTCTAGTTTCCTCCTCGCTCATGGGGACGAGGGCATGTCCCGATGGTCTAACAAAGGGA
>JACQUM010000118.1 GCA_016210295.1 Chloroflexota bacterium
CGGTGGTCCCTCCCGCTTCGTCCGCGGACGTGGTTAACGCGGCAGACACGCCGTGCACTGGATGAGTTCAGGCCCCCGCGCCAACGGTGGTCCCTCCCACTTCGCCCGAGGCCGTGGCTACCCCGGCACCCACCCCGAGCACAAGAAGAGTGCCGTCCCCCACGCCAACGGTGGCACCCTTCGAACAGTACACCGTCCTCCTCACCCCTCGGATTTGTGGCGCCTGGCTTGTCGCCGGCGACGGGCAACTGCTCGGAAAGGTCTCAGGCAACCGCTTCAGCCCCGACTCGATCCTCAATATCTCTGGCAACTACGGAAGCGAGGGCAGCGCTACCAGCGTCTGGAACCAGTTCGGTCGGTACGGCAGTGACGGCGGTCCCTTGAGCGCCTTCAACGATGTGGCCATATCACCTCCCAAGGTGGTCAAGGGAGATGAGGTGCTCGGTTTCCTGACCACGAGCTCACGCCCTGCCCTCCGGGTACATCCGCTACTCCTCAAAGAATGGTTGAGCAATGGCAACTGCACCTTCGTCTAGCATATCCAGGAATGAGAAGCGAGCGCCCCGCCCGACGCGCGCCCGGCAAGCCAGCCTCCGGCTCCCCCTGGCGCTCGAGGACGTCGAGGCTATTTCCCAGCTTCGGAGCGTGCTGGACGCAGCCGCCTTCTCGGAGACGGGGGTCCGGCAGGCCCTGGCGCTCGAAGGCACAACAACTCTCCAACCGGGCAACGAGCCTGTCTCCCTGCGTCCCCTGGCTGAGGGCGGCCAGCTGGCCACGCTCATCAAGCTATTCCTCCTCGGCGTCGCGGTGGACGCCACCGAAGCTGCACGATGGCTTCAGCCCCTGGAGTTGGACCGCCTCGAGGCTATGGGCCTGCTGGAACGTGCCCCCAAAGGTGTACGCTCGCCCGTCCAGCTCTTCCCTTATCGAGGGGTCGTCCTGGCCAGCGACCGGTACAAAGCGGGCGCTCCCGGTGCGGACCCCTACTTCGTCCTCCCTGTCAATCCCACGTCCATCACCCTGGACAGCCTGACCATCCGAGAGCCGGTGCAATGGGCGCTCGATTTGGGCACCGGCTGCGGCGTGCAGGCTATCCTTGCGGCGAAGCACAGTCAGCGGGTCATGGCCACGGACATCAACCCCAGAGCACTGAACTTCACGTCTTTCAACGCTCTCCTCAACGGCACGCCTGCCGTGGAGACGCGGCTTGGCAGCCTCTTCGACCCTGCGCAGGGCTGCCAGTTCGACCTTGTCGTCTCCAATCCGCCTTACGTTGTGTCGCCGGACTCCCGCTACGTCTTCCGGGACGGTGGCCTCCCCGGCGATGCCCTTTGCGCCGACGTTGTGTCCAAGGCGCCTGCCTTTCTCCGGCCAGGCGGGTTCGCCCACATCCTGTGCAACTGGGTCCACCGTCGCGACGAAGACTGGTCGGCACCCCTGCGGCGCTGGGTGGCGGAGACTGGGTGCGATGCCCTCCTCCTCCACTACCAGACGGAGGACCCGTTTACCTACGCAGCGAAGTGGGTCCAGCCCCTTCACCTTGGGAACGAGGCGGCGTACGCGCGGACACTCGACCGGTGGGTGGACTACTACCGGAGGCTCGGGATCGAAGCCATCTCCTCGGGAGCGGTCTTGCTCCGCCGCCGAGCGGAGGGGGCCACATGGGTGCGGGCGGTCGAGCTTCCGCCTGGCGCCATCGGAGAGGCGGGGAGCCATATTCTTCGCATCTTCCGAGCGGAGGACTATCTTTCCGGCCTCGACGACGACCGCAAGCTTCTGTCCGAGGCGTTCCAGTTGGCAGCGGACCACCGCCTGGAGCAGACGCTGACATGGCAAGACGGGAGGTACCTTGTGCGGGACACGGTCTTGGCCCTTGACCGAGGCATCCAATTTCGGGGGAAGCTGGACCCCCTCGGCCTGCATCTCCTCTCCCAGTGCGATGGCACGCGTCTTCTCGACGGCATCCTGGACGAAGTCGCGGTGACCGCGGGCATGGCGAGGCCGGAGTTGGAGGCCGCCTCCCTATCCGTCGTTCGGAAGTTGTTCGCTTTGGGATTTCTCATACGGATCGAACGCTGAACTGGCCCAGAAGGCCGAAGGAGGAGATAGAGATGGGCACGACGGCTGAAGGCTCCAGGCGGAAGTTCCTGAAACAGGCGACGTTCCTGCTGGGAGGCATCGCGGCAGGGGTCGCACTGCTCACCCGCGAGGCCCAGGCGAAGGTCCCGGCCCCCCCCGACAGCCCGAGGGAGGCAACGCCCCTCCGGCTCTATGGACAGCACTGGCACCTGTACTCGCAGGCTCGCAAGAAAGGGGAGCTGCCCCTCAAAGGGGACAACGGAGCCATGTACGGCGAGCTCGTGGACGAGCCGGGCGGTAAGAAGATGGGCGAGTTCTACTCCCATTGCCTCTTTCTTCAGGCCCCCTTCGGCCCCGGCCCCTTCGCGGCCGCGGCAGTCGAGGTGCACACATTCAACCTGGAGGATGGTACAATCCTCGGCATGGGTGCAATGAGTAGCCCTCACTCCCGCCCCAGCGTCTACACCCTGGTGGGCGGGACGGGCCGGTACGCCGGAGCCAGAGGCACATACACGGCGCGCCAGGACCCGCAAGAGCTGGGAGGCGACGGCACAGCGGACATCGTCTTTTCGCTACAATACTGACGAGGGGCATCACGAACTTTGTGTGAGGAGGCAAGAAGATGGCCGTGGATATGTTCCTGAAGCTCGGGGATATCAAGGGCGAGAGCACTGATAAGAAGCACGAGGGTTGGATCGAGGTCCTCTCCTACAGTTGGGGCGTCAGCCAGCCCGCCAGCGCCACCGCAACAGGGGCGGCCAGCACGGGCGCCGTGACGGCCGAGAAGGCAAGCTTCCAGGACTTCACCATCGTGAAGCGGCTGGACAAGGCCTCGCCCCTTCTCATGCTGACCTGCGCTCGAGGCGAACGCCTCCCCGAGGTGACTATCCAGCTCGCCGAGGCCCAGCGGGGTGGGCTGGCATTCATGAAATACACGATGAGCGATTGCCTCATCTCTTCGGTGAAGCCCGGGGGAAGCGCGCAGGGAGGCGAGAGCCTTCCCCTGGAGGAGGTCAGCTTCAGCTTTGTCAAGGTGGAACTGAACTACACGGCCACGGACGCCGTGACGGGCCTCCCCGCAGCGGAGGTCAAGGCCTCTTGGGACATAGCCGCCAATAAGGGAGTCTAGCAGCCCGGCCACCCATCTATCCGCTACCCACGGCCCCCCAACAGCCAGAGAGAGACGCGGGGAGAGTGGGAAGGCGGCTTCACCAAGATATGCGCCACTCTTATCAATAGCTCTGGGTCTTCCCAGCAGTGTCCCGTGCAGGAACCCGGCCGGACCGCTCTGGGGAGAGAGCGGATCAACTCCCGATGCAGTCCGCTGCTTCTTCGAAACCTTGTGCCGCCTCCGGTGTAGTATTCACGGCAGCGGAGGACCAGGTGACACACCGTAGTGGACTACCCATTCAAACCTCGTGGGAATCGGCATGGGCGCATTGACCATCGTGGAGGCGATGCGCCGCATGCGGGAGGGAGGCCTTACGGCTACCGAGCTGGTCACGGCATCCCTGAAGCAGATCGACAAGCTGGAGCCTTCCCTCAAGGCATGGGTGACAATCGACCACGAGGGGGCGCTCGAAGCTGCGGCGGACATAGACCAGGTAACGAGGGGAGGCGAGGAGTCGCGGCGGCTCCTCCAAGGCATCCCCATAGGTATAAAGGATATCTTCCACGTTGCTGGGCTCCCGACCAGGGCCGGCTCCCCCATCTACCACGATTTCATGCCCGAAGAGGATGCCACCTGCGTCGCTCGGCTCAAGGCAGCTGGCGCCATCATCCTGGGCAAGACGGTGACCACGGAGTTCGCTTTCATGGATCCTCCGCCGACCAGGAACCCGTGGGACCCGAGCGTGACGCCCGGCGGCTCCAGCAGCGGCTCGGCGGTCTCCGTGGCCTCTCTCATGGTGCCAGCCGCCCTCGGCTCGCAGACGGCAGGGTCAACTCTGCGGCCCGCGGTGTACAACGGGATCGTGGGCCTCAAACCGACCTACGGCCGCGTCAGCCGGGCAGGCCTGTTCCCCTTTGCGTGGACGCTGGACACCGTCGGCATCCTCGCCCGCACCGTCGAGGACGCTGCGCTGCTTCTCCAGGTCATGGCCGGCCCCGATCCGCGAGACCCTCTCGTCGCCCACGACCCCGTTCCTGATTACATAGCCGACATGCGAAAGAGAGTGGCGGTTCCGCCGCGCATCGGCCTCCTCCAGGGCTTCTTTCTCCAGCGGGCGGCGCCGGAGATAGTCGAACACACAGCTACAGTGCTCGATGTCCTGCGCCACGCCGGGGCCAGTGTGCTCAACGTGGCCTTTCCCGAGGGGTTCGAGCGGGCAATAGAGGCCCACCGGACGGTCATGGCCACCGAAGTCGCGGCGGTGCACCAGGAGACCTTCGCGACCCGCGCTCACGACTACGGTGCAAAGATCCGCGCCTTCATCGAACAGGGCACCCACGTCTCGGGAGTGGACTATCTCCAGGCCCAACGCTACCGAAGGCGCTTTGCCACGATGGTCCTGAAGCTCTTCGAGCAATGCGACGTTCTCCTCACTCCCGCCACACCTGCTCCAGCTCCCCGTGACCTCTCGACCACGGGAGACCCCTCTTTCCAGACACCCTGGACGTTTGCGGGAGTCCCCGCGATGGTCGTCCCGACCGGCCTCAGCCGGGGCGGGTTGCCCTTCGGCGTGCAACTCGTGGCTCCACCCTTCGCCGAAGGCATCCTCCTCAGTGCCGGGAAATGGTGCGCAGACAGGGCGGGCGTCTCCCTCGTGCCGCCTGTCGCGATCTGATCCCTCGGCTGCTGAGGGCAGCGTCTTCCACGGAGTCAGGCTACCCTACCCTCCGACCGAGTCATTCTCCTACAGGAATCGGGGGCCGTCTGATTATTACCAGATCAAGCGCTGACGACTCCCGTAGAGAGGATTGGGAATGTGATGGGAGGACCCGACGTGCTAATATCCCCACCGGGTATTAATCGTCTTCGTCGTGGACGAAGACGTCCCCCGTGCTATTGGTGTCGCCAGTGACTAGGTTAGAGGAGGAAGATCGGAAGGCGACGAGGTCGCCGTTGGCGCCGACGCTTGGGAACTCGCTGACGCCGTTCCCCTGGGTTCCGTCGCTGGCAACGCTGACCCTGGTGGTGATACCGGTCTTGCGGTCGTGGAAAAAGACGTCCCATGTGCCGTTAGTTTCTCCGGCGACCAGGTTGGATGCCAACGACTCGAAGACGGCGTAGCGGCCAGCGGCGCTGATGCTCGGGTTGCGGCTGACGCCGTTCCCGTGTGTCCCATCGCTCGCAACGCTGACTTTGGTGATGGTGCCGGTCTCGCGGTCCCGCGCGAAGACGTCCCAGAGGCTGTTGGTATCTCCGGCGACCAGGTTGGATGCCAACGACTCGAACGTCACGGAGCGGCCATCACCACTGATGGCGGGGCCGCGGCTCATGTTGTTCCCCTGGCTTCCATCGCTCGCGACGCTGACCCTGGTAGTGGTGCCGGTCTTGCGGTCGTGGACGAACACGTCCTCGATGCCGTTAGTATCTCCGGCGACCAGGTTGGATGCCAGCGAGACGAAGGCCACGTAGCGGCCGTGGGCTCCGATAACAGAGGAGTAGCCAGTGAAGCTCACGCCATTCCCTTGGGTGCCGTCGCTGGCGACGCTGACCCTGGTGGTGGTGCCGGCCTGACGGTCGTGAACGAAGACGTCAGGACTGCCGTTTGTATCTCCTCCTACGAGGTTGGATGCCATTGAATCGAAAGCGACATACCGGCCGTGGGCACCTATAGCGGGCGTGAAGCTTTCATCGCTCCCCTGGGTTCCGTCGCTGGCAACGCTGACCCTCGTCGTGGATGGCCCTGGGTGGGCCGCTGCCGCCCTTGTGGCCAAAAGGCTCATGCCTAACACGCCAGCGAGGGCCATGAAGAATGGCAATAATAGCAATAAAGACCTGAGCTTCGTCATCGCCGTCCTTTTCAGAGTCAATTACACCGCAATACCGCGCACTACTGTCGGCTGGTGGAGGCGCAGCAATCCTTTCGCCCCTTCCAAATCAGAGGCCAGCCCCACGAGCTTCCATGTGAGCATTCGGCTAACGATTCTCTTCGGCCCCTCCCGGAAGATTTGGTTCCTCTTGAGAACAAGGGCCCAGCCACGGTGTGGTCTATCTCTACGCTTGTCAGCCATGTCATACCCATCGTATGGCGCGCCTGGAACGGCAGCCATCCTCGGAAAGAGCGATTCCCTGCGACCGGGGGCAATCCTTTATAACTAATGCTTTCGGTTCGACGCAGGATGCTCACCCTTGAAAACACCGGTTGCCAGGTCGAACGTCTAGCCGTTGGATCGAACCCTGTCGTGGGCTCGTCCACGAAGAGCAACTGTGGGTCCCCAGCGAGGCAGTGGTAGAAAAGCACCGGGGTGGAGACGGTGGCCCGTTATCCGTATGACCGCCTCTACGGCTTCCGGCGCCACTCCACCATCGCCAAGGACGCGCGGCGCGTCGTGGAGGAGTCGGCGGCCCTTTATATCCGCCTCGTGCAACTCGATATGTGAGGGGCGACGCCCAGCAACTTCCAAAGCACCTCAAGTCCCAGCGAGCCAGCGAGGCCGGTGTGTGCGCCTTCGGTCCCGCCCTACCCTGCCCCGTTCGTCAGCCGAGATTGACCGCCTCCTGGACGTAGCGGTGCTGGCTTGCACGGTGGCGCTGGCTCAAGGCGAAGGCCAGGGCCAGGGGCCCGATCCTGCCGATGAGCATAGTAAGGACGATGAGAAGTTTCCCCAGGGGAGAGAGCGTGGGCGTGATGCCCAAGGAGAAGCCCGTCGTGCTGAACGCGGAAACGGCCTCGAAGAGCTGCGGGAGGAGCCCAGGGCCTTCCGTGGCACCGAGGAGCAAGGTCACGACGAAGACGAGGGCCAGCGAGAGAACGACCATGGCCAGAGCCCGATAGACCTGCTCCTCGTGGACCGGGTGCCTGAGGACGGAGAGCCGCGTCTGACCCCGGACATAGCTCCACGTCGCGGCGACCAGGAGGGCCACGCTGTTCACCTTGACTCCGCCGGCGGTGGAGCCCGCCGATCCGCCGATGAACATGATCGTGACGAGGAGGAGCTGGGTGGGCTGCGCGAAAGCGGACAGGTCCGCCATCGCCAGCCCCGCTGTCCGGGCGGAGGCGGAGTGGAAGAGAGCGGAGAGGACTTTTTGCAGGAGGGGCATCCCAGCCAGGGCTCCAGACCCTCCGGATTCCGTCAGCAGGATGGCGGCAGCGCCTCCGGCCAGCAGCACTGCTGACGCGATGAGGACGAGTTTAGTGTCCAGGGACAAGGGAAGGCGAAACGCTCCTCGTATCAGGTCGACCACGACGAAGAGGCTGACGCCGCCCGCGACGATCAATCCGAGCAGGGTCAACTGCACCAGCCAGTCAAAAGGAGACGGGGTCATATCCATGATAGCGAACCCCGCGTTGTTGAAG
>JACQUM010000119.1 GCA_016210295.1 Chloroflexota bacterium
GATGAGCTTTTGCCCCCGGCTGGCAAAGGTCTCCTCGCTCCCCTTCATCCGCCAGTCCACGTCGGAGATGTCCTCCCCCACCACCTCGATTTCCCGTGGATCCCCCACGCCCAGCCCCGCCTCGTGGGCGAGCCGAATGAACTTGATGGACAGAGGGTCGAACCCCATCATCTTCGCCGAGATAGCGTCGATGGCCACCTGGTCCGCCGAGGCCAGGAGCACGTTCTTCACGTGCCAACGCATCGCCCGGGGACCCGGCCCGTCACCGGCGAAGGTGCCGTCGGTGACGGCGAAGACGCCAGGATGGATCTCCTTCTGGATCGCCAGGAGGTCCACCAGGGTCTCGTGGATGACCGAGTGGGTCCAGTGGCGCTTGTGGTTCAGCAGGCCGCCGAAGGCGTTCTTCATCGCCCCGGTCATCGTGGTGAACACGTGGGTCTTCATGGTTGGAAGGTGGATGATGTTCTTCCCGAAGAAGAAGTCGGGGATGATGATCCCCTCCGGGTAGATGCGGTCCAGCACCAGCATCTTGCGGCGCGGCTGGTAGCGGACCCACTTCACATCCTCCAGGTGGACGTTGGGGATGTCGTACTTCTGCACCACGGGAAGGTGCTTGTTTGCCACCTCCCCCACGTGGGAGTCCACGACCACGGTGCTGTTGTGGCAGGCAACGATATCGCGGTAGCCGTCTTTCTGGAGGGCGCGGATGACGCCCTCCAGCTGCCAGGGAGTGGTGGAACAGGCGGGGAAGAAGACCTGCCAGGAGATGTTGATTTTCAGGATGGTCTGGGCGGCCGGCGAGAGGGCCTCCTGGTATCCCGCCAGCCGCATGGCCCGCCCCACGTCCTCCAGGACCGTCTGGGGCGAGGTGGTCACCACCGCGACTTTGGGACGGCTGGCGGACAGGCTTCGGCGCTCCTCTCGGAGCGCCTCAACCCGTTGCATTGGCTATGCCCCCTTTCGGCGTACCACCGCCCGCACCGCCTCCTGGACCGCCTCCGGCGTCAGGCCGAAGTGGCGGAACAGCTCTCGGTAGGTACCCGACGTCCCGTACCCCTTCAGGCCGATAGGCTCGACAGGCACGAGGGCAGCCCGCCGTGCCAGGACCTCGGCCACGGCGCCGAACAGCCCGCCGTGGGGCTGGTGCTCCTCGGCGGTGACGATGGCCCCCGTCTCCCGCGCCGCGGCCACGATGGCCTCCTCGTCGGCAGGCTTGAGGGTGTGCATGTCCAGAAAGCGGCACCGGACTCCCTCGCGCGCCAGGGCGTCCACCGCCTCCAGGGCCTCTGGCACCATCAGCCCGCAGGCGATGACTGTGGCGTCCGTCCCCTCACGGAGCTTGATCGCCTTGCCTATCTCGAAGGGCACCGCCTCCTCGCTCTCGTACACAAGAGGGGAAGCCGGGCGGGCGACGCGGATGTAGAAGGGACCTTTTGTCCGGGCGGCGGCCTTCACCGCCCGCTTCGTCTCGTAGTAGTCGCACGGGACGATGACAGTGAAGGGCGGCAAGGAGGTCATCAGCGCCAGGTCCTCGATGGACTGGGCCGAGGCGCCGTCTTCGCCGGTGGCGATGCCGCCATGGCTGGCGACGATCTTCACGTTCTGGACTGGCCAGGAGATGCTGATGCGGACCTGGTCGAAGGCGCGGCTGGTGGCGAAGACGGCGAAGGTGCTGGCGAAGACCGTCTTGCCGGTGGAGGCCAGCCCGGCGGCCATGCTCATCATGTTCTGCTCCATGGCGCCGAGATAGAAAAAGCGGTCCGGGAAGGCCTTCCCGAACATGATGCTCTGGGTGGACTTGGCCAGATCAGCGTCCAGGGCCACGATGTTGGAGTCTTCCTTCCCCAGCTCCACCAGGGCTTCGCCGTAGCCGACGCGAGTGGCCAGCATCTTGGCCTGGGTCGCCTTCAACAGGCCACGGACGGGCAGCAAACGCTGGTGAACGGGATCGGGAGCGAGGAGGAACTCCTCTAATGTCACAACACCTAACAGCGGCTCCGTCCCTTCGTCCCCAAAGACCACAGTGGTCGTCGCCTGCTGACCGTCCAGCCTGACCCGGGTCTGGCCGACCTCCTTCTCTACCATCCTGCCATCTCCCAGCTCGAAGGCGGCCCTTCGGGACGGCTGGACTCCGAGGCGCCGCAGCAAGGAGCCGGGCACGACGGTGAACGTGGCCCCCGTGTCCACCAGGGCCTCCACAGTCTCGAACCGCTGGCCCTGGGGGTCGCCGACCTGGATCGGGATGCGAAAGGAGCCCATCGCCTACGCCAGCTCCCGCAGGGCCTGCTCCAGCTGCTCTGCCGTAGGGGCTTTGCCGTGGTAGTCGGGGTTGTTCTCCATGAAGCTCACGCCCTTGCCCTTCA
>JACQUM010000120.1 GCA_016210295.1 Chloroflexota bacterium
ATGGCCTGGGCGAGGACGGTGGCGGTGGTGGTGCCGTCGCCGGCGACGTCGTTGGTCTTGGAGGCCGCCTCGATGATCAACTGGGCCCCCATGTTCGCGAAAGGCTCCTCGAGGCTGATCTCTTTGGCGATGGTGACGCCGTCGTTGGTGATGGTGGGCGGGCCGAACTTCTTGTCCAGGACGACGTTCCGGCCCTTGGGACCCAGAGTGATCTTGACGGCGTCGGCCACGGCGTCGACGCCGGTGCGGAGAGCCTTTCGGGCGTCTTCACCGAAGGCAAGTTGTTTCGCTGCCATGTGTCCGCTCCTCTCTTCCTATTTGACTCTGGCGAGAACGTCCGACTCCCGCAGGAGGAGGACCTCCTCGTCGCCGTCCTTGACCTCGGCCCCCGAATACTTGGCGAAGAGGACCTTGTCACCCACTTTGAGCTCCATGGCCAGGCGCTTTCCTTCGTCGGTCACCCGCCCCGGCCCCACGGCGATCACCTCTCCGATCTGGGGCCTGTCCTTCGCCGTCTCCGGCAGGACCAAGCCTCCCTGCGACATCTCCTCCCTCGGCGAGGGCTTCACGACGACCCGGTCCCCTAAGGGTTCATACTTGTGCGGCAAGAGACGCCCTCCTACGACTTGTTTAGCACTCGTTCACGGTGAGTGCTAAACAATAGTATAACCAGGGGAGGAGAGATGCAAGACCCCTCGGCCTGCAGCGGGTCCCACGCTCTCTCTCCTATAATAATGGCGGACCGGATGCTATGACTTCTCAAAGAGAGCAGGAGAGGTGGGACGCCGCCCGGGTCCGTGCCCTGCGACGCTATCTCCGCTTCTCTCAGCAGGAGATGGCCCAGGAGCTGGGCACGCGCCAGCAGACCGTCTCCGAATGGGAGCGAGGGGCGTACAAGCCCCGCGGCACATCCGCTCGCCTGCTCAGCATCGTCGCCGAGAGGGCGGGCTTCCGTTATACCGCCGACTCCCCGTCCCCGTAGACGACTGGCCGTCTTACACGGAACCGTGTAAGACGGCACCGTGGGAAGGTTATCAGCAAAGGCCTCCGCCGCGGGAGCCCAGGGGGAGCGCCCCTCGGAGACGGCTTCCCCCAGAGAGTCCGACCTGGCGCAGGCCTGGCGGGAGCGTCGCTACCGGGAGGGCCCCGACGGCCTGCGGACGATGGATGGACGCCGGCTGCACGTGGTTTCCCCAGGCCGACCCAACTCCGACCGGGGGCCCGACTTCTTGGCCGCCCTTCTCCGCCTGGAGGGGACGGGCCTCGTGCAGGGAGACGTGGAGGTCCACCTGCGGGCCTCCGACTGGGAGGGCCACGGCCATCAGGCCGATCCTCACTACTTCGGCGTCGTCCTGCACGTCGTGCTCGCCGCCGAAGGGAGAAGGGAAACCCTCCTCCCCGAGGGAGCGCCCATCCCTCTGCTCGAGCTCCCTCCGGAGACCTGGACTCCGGGAGAGGATGCCGCCAAGGGGGTGCACCCCCATGGGACCCCCTATCTCGAACGTACTCTTCTCCGGGAGAACAGGCGCCTTCTGGAGGCGGCGGGCGAAGAGCGCTTCGCCACCAAGGCGGCGGCTCTGGCGGCAGAGATCGGGGTGGTGGGCCCGGAGCAAGCCCTCTATGAGGCGCTCATGGCCGCTCTGGGGTACAGCAAGAACACGGACCCCTTCCGGGAGCTCGCCCAGCGTCTTCCCTTCTCCCTCCTCCAGGGGATCGCCGGAGGCGTCCAGGGATCTGAGCGGGAGGTCCGCCTCGCGGGGCTTCTCTTCGGCACCGCTCGCCTCCTCCCCTCCCTGAGGGGAGTTACCGCCAAGGGGGTGCACCCCCTTGGAACCCCATCTCCGGGAACGGGGATCCCGAGGGGCACGCCCCTCGGACGTACTGTCCCGCTGGATGAGTATGGCCGGCAGGTGGAGGAGGCCTGGCGGGTGTGGGGTGAGCTGGAGCCGCTGCCCGCGGGGAGCTGGCGCCTCTTTCGGGTCCGGCCGGACAACCATCCAGTACGGCGCATCGCCGCCGCCGACGCTCTCCTGGCCCGCTCCCTGGACAGGGGCCTGGTGGAGACAACCCTTCGAGCAGTGGGGGGAAGAAGAGACGAGAAAGAGGCGATAGCCCCTCTCCTGGAGGCCCTTCGAGTCGGACCGGAGGGGTACTGGGCCGACCACGGTGACTTCGGGCGGCCCCGGCCCCGGGCGACGGCCCTCCTGGGCCGGAGCCGTGCCCTGGAGGTGATGGTGAACGTGACGCTGCCCTTCCTGGCCGCCTACGCCGACTGGAGCGGCAATCCCTCTCTGAAGACGACGGCCCTGGCGATCTACCGCTCCTCTCCCTCCCTGGCGGAAAACGGCCTCGTCCTGTGGGCGGCCTCTCAGCTCCTTCCCTCCCGTGCTGGGTCCCTCGCGACCGGCGCCCTTCGGCAGCAAGGGCTCCTGCACCTCGCCAAGACGCGTTTCTAGTGTGGTGTCCCCGAAAAACATTGAATAAATCAGGGGTCGTGGGGGTGCAGTCCCGATTCTCGGGACTGCCGGGGGTCTGGGGGTGTCCCCCAGATTCAAAAACCCCTTTCCAGGAAAGGAAGGGGGCAGGGGGATGGTTCATGAGTCAAAAGCCACACGGCTTTGATGGGTCTCCGGGCCTTTTGTATAGGGTCTAACGCAACTAAGTATTAGGTAGAAACCCGCTAACGGGGTACACCCCTCGGAAGTGTCCCTTCAGAGGGGGTTAGGCTATGATAAGGGGGCAAGGCCTATTTCCCATCTCGCTCCCCGTAGATATGCTGGGGAAACAGGAGGGACGCATGCGCATCGAACGCGACTCTATGGGAACGATGGAGGTGCCGGACGAGGCCCTGTGGGGAGCACAGACCCAGAGGGCGGTGCTCAACTTCCCCATCAGCGACCTCCGCTTCCCCCGCTCCTTTATCCGCGCCTTGGGCCTCATCAAGGCGGCGGCCGCCGAGGTGAACCACGATCTGGGCCTCTTGGACGGGAAGCTGGCCACGGCCATCGTTCGGGCGTCGCGAGAGGTGGCGGAGGGAGACCTGGACAAGCACTTCGTCCTGGACATCTTCCAGACCGGCTCGGGCACCTCCACCAACATGAACGCCAACGAGGTGATCTCCAACCGGGCCATCCAGATAGTGGGAGGCACCGTCGGCTCGCGTTCCCCCGTCCACCCGAACGACCATGTGAACATGGGCCAGTCTTCCAACGACGTCATCCCCACGGCCATCCATCTGGCCGCCGCCACGGGTATTCAGCAGGAGCTCATCCCCGCCCTGGAGGGGCTCCAGCGCGCCCTGGAGAAGAAGAGCGAGGAGTTCATGCCCATCGTGAAGACGGGGCGTACCCATCTGCAAGACGCGACGCCCATCCGTCTGGGGCAGGAGTTCCAGGGCCACGCGGGCCAGATGAAGAGGGCGGTCCGCCGGCTGCGCCACGCCCTGGAGGAGCTCTCCGAGGTCGCCCTGGGGGGCACGGCGGTAGGGACGGGGATCAACACCCATCCCGAGTTCGCCGCTCGGGTCTGCAACAAGCTGTTTGTGTGGACGGGCGTCGCCCTTCGGGAGACGGAGAACCACTTCCAGGCCCAGAGCACCCTCGACGCCGTCGTGGAGGCCAGCGGTGCCTTGAACACCGTAGCCACCAGCATGCTCAAGATCGCCAACGACCTCCGCTGGCTGGGATCGGGCCCGCGTGCGGGCATCGGTGAGCTCTCCCTGCCGGAGGTCCAACCGGGCTCCTCTATCATGCCGGGGAAGGTCAACCCCGTCATCCCTGAGTCGGTCTGCCAGGCCGCTGCCCAGGTCATGGGGAACCATGTGACCATCACGCTGGCCAACGTCCAGGGCAGCAACTTCGAGCTGAACATGATGATGCCCGTGGCGACTTATAGCCTTCTTCAGTCCATCTCCCTTCTCGCAAAGGAGGCCGAGAACTTCCGTCTCCAGTGCATCGAGGGGCTTCAGGCGACTGAGCGAGGCCCAGAGATGGTAGAGCGGGGCCTGGCGATCTGCACCGCCCTGGCCCCCGTCATCGGCTACGACGCCGCTGCCGCCGTGGCCAAGGAGGCAGCCAAGATGGGCAGGACGGTCCGCGAGGTGGCCCGCGAGCGAACGAGCCTCTCGGAGGCGGAGCTCGACCGGCTCCTTGATCCCGCCGCCATGACGGAGAGGGGGTTCACCGCCGCCAGCGCAGGAGGATAGAGGGGCGGAGCACGCCTCGGCTTTCTTGCTTCGCCGAAAGGGCGAGGGTAGAATAGAGAGAAATAAGGTAGGAGTTTTTTAGAAAAACTCCCGAAGCGCGAGACGGCGCCGAGAGGAGATGAGGAAGGAGCCTATTTCAGGCATGTCCATAGACGTGGCCGCGATCCGCAAGGACTTCCCGCTCCTGGCGCGCACCGTGAACGGAAAGCCCATCGTCTACCTGGACAACGCCGCCACCTCCCAGAAGCCTCAGTGCGTCATCGACGCCCTCTGCCAGTTCTATCAGGCCTCCAACGCCAACGTGCATCGCGGAATCTACGCCCTGAGCGAGGAGGCGACCCTTCTCTACGAGACCTCTCGGGAGAAAGTCGCCCGCTTCATCGGGGCCCCCAGCCCGCGGAGCACCGTCTACACGCGGAACACCACCGAAGCCATCAACCTTGTGTCCCATGCCTGGGGCCGACTGAATCTCAAGGCAGGCGACGAGGTGCTCATCACCGAGATGGAGCATCACTCCAACATCGTCCCCTGGCTCCTCCTCTGCCAGGAGACGGGGGCGACCCTCCGTTCCCTCCCCGTCACCGAGGACGGCCTGTTAGACCTATCGGAGCTCGACTCTCTGCTCACCGAGAGGACCCGTCTCTTTGCCGTTACCCAGATGTCCAACGTCCTGGGAACGATCAACCCCGTCCGAGAGCTGGTGGCCAAGGCCCACGCCGTCGGAGCCCTCGCACTGGTGGACGGCGCCCAGAGCGTCCCTCACCTAGAGGTGGACGTGAAAGAGATGGGCTGCGACTTCTTCGCCTTCTCCGCTCACAAGATGCTGGGCCCGACGGGCATCGGCGTCCTGTACGCCCGCGAGGAGCTTCTGGAGAAGATGGGGCCCTTCCTCGGGGGTGGCGAGATGATCAGCGAGGTCTACCTGGACCACGCCACGTGGAAGGACATCCCCTGGAAGTACGAGGCGGGCACGCCGAACTTCGCTGATGCCGTCGCCTTCGGCGTGGCCATCGACTATCTGGAGAAGATCGGCATGAAGGCGGTGCGCCAGCACGAAAAGGAGCTCACCGCCTACGCTTTGCGGGTGTTGGAAAACGTGGGAGGCGTCAAGGTCTTCGGCCCTCCGGACGCCGTCCGGCGGGGAGGAGTCGTCTCCTTTTGGATGGAAGGTGTGCACCCCCACGACCTGGCCCAGGTCCTCGACACCGAGGGGGTCTGTATCCGGGCTGGGCACCACTGCGCCCAGCCCCTGATGCGACGCCTCC
This sequence comes from Chloroflexota bacterium, assembly GCA_016210295.1. GTDB lineage: Bacteria > Chloroflexota > Dehalococcoidia > UBA6926 > JACQUM01 > JACQUM01. The sequence goes on from JACQUM010000120.1 coordinate 5,470, forward strand.
GCGTTCCAGCCACCGCTCGCGCAAGCTTCTACCTCTACAACACACGAGATGAAATCGACGTCCTCGTCGGGGGTCTGAAGAAGGCCACGGAGCTCTTCGGCCATGTCCCTGGATGACCTGTACCGCGAGGTGATCCTAGAGCACTACCGCCATCCGCGGAACAAGGGCGAAATCGCCGACGCCGAGATCGATCTCCTTCAGAACAACCCTCTCTGCGGCGATGAGGTGCACCTCTTCGTCAAGGTCATGGATGGACGGATCGCCGACGCAGAGTTCCTGGGGCAGGGGTGCTCCATCTCTCAGGCCTCCGCCTCGATGATGACGGAGATGCTGGAGGGGAAAAGCCTGGAGGAGGCGAAAGCCCTCGCCACCGCCTTTGGGGAGATGATGCAAGGCACCTTGTCTCCCGACGCGTCCGCGCTCGGCGAGCTTCTCGCCCTCCAGGGGGTTCGGATGTACCCCGTCCGCATCAAGTGCGCCGTTTTGGCGTGGGAGACCCTGCAGAAGGGCCTTCAGAATTACCAGGTGAAGGTGAGCAAGGGCGGCTAGCGCCGCTTTTCATCCTGGCCGCGATGAGGCTAGGACTTGCGCTTCCCCGCTCCGTGTGGCGCTCGAGAGTTGTCCCCTACCCTCGTCAGCCAGCCTCGACGACAAGATCACAATGAGCGAAGGCTCTGATCCGCTCGCCCTGAGCTTGTCGAAGGATGATTGTCAGTCTGCCAGGCCCTCTACACCGCATCCCCTCTGCTACAATGAGGAGACCATCCGGCGCAAGGAGCCCTTCATGGCGGATAAGCTGGTCCTGGCCTACAGTGGCGGTCTGGACACCTCGGTGGCCGTCCGCTGGATCAAGGAGCGCTACGGGTACGACGTCGTCACCCTGACCGCCGACCTGGGCAACGCCGGCGACCTGGGGGTCATCGCCCAGCGGGCCCGCGCGGCAGGCGCCATCGCCGCCCACGTGGCCGACGTCCGCGAGGAGTTCCTCAGGGACTTCGCCTTCCGGGCCCTTCAAGCTGGAGCCATCTATCAGGGCGCCTACCCTCTCGCCACCGCCCTCGGGAGGCCCCTCATCGCCCGCCTCCTCGTGGAGGCGGCCCATGCCGAAGGGGCCACGGCAGTCGCCCACGGCTGCACCGGCAAGGGGAACGACCAGGTCCGCTTCGACGTCTCCGTCGGCGCCCTGGCGCCCCACCTCAAGGTCATCGCCCCCGCCCGCGAATGGGGGATGACCCGGGAGGAGGAGATAGACTACGCCGCCCGCCACGGCATCCCCGTACCCGTGACCAAGTCCAAGCCCTTCTCCACCGACGAGAACCTCTGGGGCCGCTCCATCGAGTCGGGCGTCCTGGAAGACCCCTGGCAGGAGCCGCCCGAGGAGGCCTACCAGTGGACCAAGCCCGTCGCCCAGACGCCGGACAAGCCCCGCTACGTCGAGATCCGCTTCGAGCAGGGGACCCCCCTCGCCGTGGACGGGGAGGACCTGAGCCCCGTGGCCCTCGTCCAGCATCTCGACGAGGCGGCCGGGGAGCACGGCGTGGGGCGTATCGACCACATCGAGGACAGGCTGGTGGGGATCAAGTCCCGAGAGATCTATGAGGCCCCAGCCGCCACCGTCCTCATGGCCGCCCACCGCGCCCTGGAGGCGATGGTGCTGACCAAAGACCAGCTCCGTTTCAAGGAAGTGGTGGCACGAGAGTACGCCCAACTCGTCTACGACGGGCTGTGGTTCAGCCGTCAGCGGGAGGACCTCCAAGCCTATGTGGAGTCCACCCAGCGCTTCGTGACGGGAGCAGTGCGGGTGAAGCTGTCCAAGGGCCAGGCGACGGTGGTGGGGCGGCAGTCCCCCTACAGCCTCTACCAGACGGCCCTGGCCACCTACGGCAAAGGCGACCTCTTCGACCAATCGGCCTCGCCGGGGTTCATCCACATCTGGGGCCTCTCCACCCGCACCCAGGCCCGGGTGCAGGAAAAGAATCCCCGCCCTCAGAAGTAATCCGAACCAACAAAGGAAGCTCATGTCGGAGTCCCTTCATCTCTCGGCGGTCATCCCAGCCAGCCCTCGGCGCGTCTATGAATCGTGGCTTAGCGGGAAGGAGCACGGCGCCATGACCGGCAGCGCGGCGACTGGCCAGGCAAAGGTCGGCGCACGGTTCACCGCCTGGGACAGCTACATCGAAGGCGCGAACGTGGAGATGGAGCCCTACCGGCGCATCGTCCAGAGCTGGCGGACCTCGGAGTTCCCCGAAGGGAGCCCCGACTCGCGCCTGGAGGTCCTGCTGGAGGAGGCCAAGGGCGGGACGAAGGTCACCCTGGTCCACACCGGCATCCCCGAAGGCCAGGGAGAGCAGTACAAGCAGGGCTGGCGCGACTTCTACTTCAAGCCGATGAAGATATACTTCGCCAGCGCAAGAAACAAGAAGGCGACCTCGAAACGCGCATGACCATACCCCCCACCCCCGACCCCGCCTCCTACCTCGCCTCCCTGCCCTTCGATAAGCGCCTCGCCCTCTACGACGTCCAGGGCTCCATCGCCTGGGCCCGCGCCCTCCACCGCGCCGGCGTCCTCACGACAGCGGAAAGGGACAAAATCGTCCAGGGCCTCGCTTCCATCCGCGAGAAGCTGGAAAAAGGCACCTTTCCCTTCCGGCCGGAACTGGAGGACATCCATTACAACGTCGAGGCCCGTTTGACGGAAAGGATCGGTCCCCTCGGCGGGAAGCTCCACACCGGACGCTCCCGCAACGACCAGATCGCCACGGACCTGCGCCTCTACGTCAAGGACGCCGTCCGCCAGGCCATCGCTCGCTTGAAAGACTACCAGCGCGCCCTTCTCGCCCAGGCGGAGCAGCACCTGGACACAGTCATGCCGGGCTACACCCACTTCCAGCGGGCCCAGCCCGTCCTCCTGGCCCACCACTTTCTCGCCTACGTGGAGATGGCCCAGCGGGACGCGGAGCGCTTCCTCGACGCCTACCGGCGGACCGACGTCCTCCCCCTGGGCAGCGCCGCCCTGGCCGGGACGGCGTACCCCATCGACCGCGAGGCCCTGGCCAAAGACCTGGGCTTCTCTCGCGTCAGCCGGAACAGCCTGGACGCCGTCTCCGACCGCGATTTCGTCGTCGAATACGAGGCGGCCGCCGCCCTCACCATGGCCCACCTCTCCCGCCTGGCCGAGGAGACCGTCCTCTGGTCCTCCGAGGAGTTCGGCTTCCTTCGCGTGGCGGACGCCTATTCTTCCGGCTCCAGCATCATGCCCCAGAAGCGCAACCCCGACATCGCCGAGCTGGCCCGGGGCAAGACGGGCCGCGTCTATGGCCACCTGGTGGGCATCCTCACCCTCCTCAAGGGCCTTCCCCTCACGTACAATCGAGACCTCCAGGAGGACAAGGAGGGCTTCTTCGATACCGTGGACACCCTGTTGAGTACCCTGGAGGTATTCACTGGAATGGTGAGCACCTTGACGGTTAACGCAGAGCGCACCCGTCAGGCCGCCCAGGACAGCAACATCCTGGCCACGGACCTGGCCGACTACCTGGTG
>JACQUM010000115.1 GCA_016210295.1 Chloroflexota bacterium
GGTGATGACCTCCCGGCTCCAGTCGAAGGCCGCGCCCATGTTCTTGAGCTGGCCCCTCATGCGCTCGACGTTGTCCAGGGTCCACTTGCGGGGATGGATGCCGCGCTCTATGGCGGCGTTCTCCGCGGGCAGGCCGAAGGCGTCGAAGCCAATGGGGAACATCACGTTGAAGCCCTTCATGCGCCTGTAGCGGGCGGCGGTATCCGAGGGGGCCATGGCGTACCAGTGGCCGGCGTGAAGGTCGCCGGAGGTGTAGGGGAACATGGTGAGGGCGTACCACTTGGGGCGAGGGCCGTCTTCATGGGCCTGATGAAGCTTGTCCTCGGCCCAGCGTTGCTGCCACCTGGCCTCGATCTCGGACGGGTTGTACCGGAGGGGCATGAGTCTTTCCTAGCGCTGTCCAGAAGGGACTTTCGTATAAGTGAGTATAGGAAGCGCGGCGGAGGACGGTCAATCGGTAAGCAGGCCGAGCATCTCGCCTAAGGAGAGGCGCGAAGCCGCTGGAGGAGGTCTTTGACGAAGGAGGCGTGGGGGTCCTCCGCGACCTCCAGGTAGTCCAGGGACTCCTCGGCGGCGGCGATTGCTTCCTCGCGGCGGCCCTGGGCCTGGTGGAGGAGGGCGATGTGGTAGAGGGCGAGGGCCGTCCCTCCCGGGTCCCGGCTTGCCCGGTACAGGTCGAGGCACTGGCGGTAGAGGACGAGGGCCTGGGAGGCATCTCCCTGAGCGTTGGCGAGGGTGGCCATCTCCTGGCAGGCAGCGGCGGCGCCCGAGAGGTTCCCCTCCTCGCTCAGGAGGTCGAAGGAGGTCTGGAAGAAATCCAGGGCCTCTTTGGCGAGGCCCTGGACCGCCGCCATGCGGCCGAGTCGGTAGAGGGCGGCGCCGGCGCCGTCCTTGTCGCCCGCGTCATAGAGAGCGTTGAGGAGCTCCAGGTAGAGCTCCTGGGCCTGCTCAATGTTCTTGTCCTCATAAGCCATGTCGGCCAGGGGCTCCAGGGCGTGGAGAGCGGTAGGGGTGTCGCCGACGGAGTCGGCCATCCGCCTGGCCTCTCGATAGAGGTCGCGGGCGACTGTTACCTCTCCGGCAGCGCGGGCGACATCGGCGAGGAGGAGCAGGCAGGCGGCGGCTCCGGAGGAGTCTTTCTGGTCGAGGAAGAGATCGCGGGCCCGGTAGGCGAGGCGCTCCGCCTCTTCGGCGCGGTCGTCGTGGCGAGCGAGGCGGGCGAGGCCGAGGAGGGCGGGAGCCAGGAGGGCGTTGTCGCCCAGACGATCGGCCGCCTTCTGGGCCTCCTGGAAGGCTACCAGGGCGGCTCCCGCGCGGTCGGTGCCTTCGTAGATGTTGCCGGACTCAATGAGGCTGGCGGCGACGACCCGCCAGTCCTGCCGGGCGCGGGCCAGGTCGATGCTCTCCCGGTAGCGAGCAAGGGCTTCTTCGGTCTCGCCTCGGTGCTGAAGAAGCCGGCCCAGCTCATGGAGCAAGGAGGAGACGGCGACCTGGTCTCCGGCGGCGCGGTAGGATGCCAGGGCATCGGTGTAATAGGCGGCGGCGCTATCGAGGCGACCGCAGGCGTTCTCCGCGAGGCCGACCCAGTAGAGGAGGCCGGGGAGGCGTCGGGTGAGTCCACTGGAGCGGGCGGCGTCCAGGGCTGCCGCAAGATGGTAGGCGGCCTGCTCCAGCAGGTCCAGGTGATAGGCGGCGGTGCCCAGGAGCTCGTGGACATCTGTGGTGATTTCGGGGCTGGTATCGGGGGGGAGGTCCTCCACGAGGGCGGAGAGAAGGGCGTGGCCGTGGGCGAACTTCCTCTCGCGCAGGAGGTCGTGCGCGCGTGCCAGATCGTCGAGAAGAGGGCCGGGGGTGGTCACGAGGGTCGAGGTCTACGACTCAGTGATGCGGATGGAGAGGATGCGATCCCCGGGCGCGGTATCTCGCGCAGGGTCTCGCAGGCGGACCTTCTGGAGAGCGTCCATTCCCTGGGTGACGCGGCCAAAGACGGCGTGGCGGCCGTCCAGGTGGGGCTGCGGGGCGTAGGTGATGAAGAACTGGCTGCCGTTGGTGTTCGGCCCCGCGTTGGCCATGGATATCACGCCCGTTTCGTTGCGCAGGTCGGGGTGGAACTCGTCGGGGAAGCGGTAGCCCGGGCCTCCTGACCCCGTGCCGGTGGGGTCGCCTCCCTGGGCCATGAAGCCGGAGAGCACGCGGTGAAAGGTGGTGTTGTCGTAGAAGCCCTGGCGCGCCAGGAAAACGAAGTTGTTGACGGTGACGGGGACTTTGTCGGCGAAGAGCTCCAGGACGATGTCCCCCTTTTCGGTCTCGATGGTGGCGGTGTAGGTCTTGCCGGGCTTGAGCTCCATGGCGGGGGGCTTAGGCCACTGCATGATGACACGCTCCTGGCAGGCCGCGAGGAGGAGAGAAAGGGCGATCAACGCGGCGAGACGACGCATGATGCCAGGATAGGGGATTGTTGAGCGGGGAACAAGGCCCGGTCCGATTCCTGTCGCCTTGCAGGAAGTTGAAAAAAGAGAGGCCCGCCGCGTGGCGCCAGGCGGCGGGCCTTGTTCTTTTAGCCGTCCCTGCCGGGACGCTGAGACTGCGGGGGCCTAGACCAGCGTCTGCACCTCATAGATCTGGCCCTTGTCCAGCTTGATACCAAGGGCCTCGTGATGCTTATGGACGACGTCGGCGTTGGGCGCTTCCGTCAGGCAGAACGTGTCGTTCTTCCCGGCCAAGACGTTGAGCGGCACGGTGCCATCCTGGGCCTTCTTTTTGGCCTTGATCTCCGAGACGAGCTGCTGCACGACCGCGGGCGGCAACTGAACTGCTGCATGATGGTCTAGATAGACTGGCATCTTCTTTCCCCCTTTTCTCTCCATCTCTTCCTAGATTACCCTGCCCGAAGCCTCACTTGCCTCTGCCGCATGTCCAGAGTGGAGGTGGGCGCCTCACCTCTCCTTCTCCCGGAAAGGACAGGAAATGCAGCGTGGTGCCTCGGCACTAAACGTGTAGTACGTATACACCACGGGTTGTAGGGAGTCAATAGCGCACGGCTGTTCTGTGACTGGGGACCGAGACGCCCTGACTGTCGCGTCAGCGGGGCTGGGAGCGGGGGGGAACTCGAACATGGGTCAAGCACGCTCCTGCGATTGATTGTCTGGAGTCTGTCCCCGAAGGATCTGATTGTTTTGGACACGTTGCCTTTTTCCCTGAGAGTCTGGTAGCTGGGCAAGAGCGTCGTTTTGATTGCTTCTCTGGGCGAGGCCTCGAAGGCGGGCTTGAAAGAGTTTGCGCTGCTGACGGCGGTGGTCGGGAGGGCCGAGGAAGCGAGGGGCCATGAGGAGGACCAGAAGCTCCTGGAAGGCAGGGACGGTGAGAAAGTATGCGAGGAGGGCACGGGCGCGGGCGGAGCTACGTCCGTGCACGAGGGCGTTAGTGTTGCCTCTGGGTGCGCCGGCGCCGGGGCGCGTGCCGCCACGGGGCATGGGAACCACCTCCTTGTGTCAATCCCGCGTGTTAATCCCACCCACCCGCCCTCGGAGGTCTAATTACGGGGGACACCCCCGTAC
>JACQUM010000116.1 GCA_016210295.1 Chloroflexota bacterium
GGCTCCACCCGCCAAAGCACCTGGGCGGGGTTCCCCGCCACGAAGGACTCCGAGGGGACAATCATCCCGGCGGGCACCACGGCCCCGGCGGCGATGACGCAGTTGTCCCCCACCTCCACCCTTTCCTCCAGGGTGCAGTTCATCCCCAGGAGGTTGTTGCTGCCGATGCGCCGGGCGTGGATGACCACCGCGTGGCCGACGGTGTTGTTGTCGCCGATGGTCAGGGCCTCGTGGGCGTGGACCACCACATTGTCCTGGAGGCTGGTGTTCTTGCCCACGGTCACCTTGGCCACGTCGCCGCGAACGGTGGCGCCGGGCCACAGGCTGGTCAGCTCGCCCAACTCCACGTCGCCGACCAGGTAGGCGGCCTCGTTGACGTAGGCGCGGGGGTGGACCTTCGGGCTCTTGCCTCGGAAGGAGCGGATCATGTTCTTCTCCTCGGGATTGGAGTCTAATTTGCCGTCGCGGTAGAGGCTTGCTAGGGCCGACGCCTCCTTCGCTACTCGCTCGATCAGCGCCTCTTCCTCGGGGGTGAGGGGGCGGAGGACCTGGGCGGGGAGGCCGGCGACGTAGGAGTGGGGCGGCGTGTGTGTGCGGGGCAGCACCACCGTCCCTGGGGCCACGATGCTCCAGTCGCCGACCACGGCTCCGTCCAGGACGGTGGCGTTGTTCCCGATGAGGACATGGCTGCCGATCTTCCGACAGTGGACGACTGCGGAGTGGCTGATGACTGTGCCGTCGCCGAAGTCGATTTGGCCCTCGTTCTCCACCCCGCCGCCGCTGTGGACGACAACCCTGTCCTGGATGGCGGTGCCTCGCCCGACGGCGATGCGCCCGTGGTCGGCGCGGAGGACGGCGCCGGGCCAGATGCTGGAGCCCTGCCCCACCTGTATGTTGCCCACGATGTAGGCGGCCTCGCTGACGAAGACGGAGGGGTGGAGCTGGGGGCTCTGGCCGAAGATGGTGCGAATGATGGCGGCGCGCCTCTTCTTTCGATGGGCTGCGCCCTTCCTTGGAAGGGCTGCGTGCCATTATGGGGAGGCCCACGGAGGGGTGTCAAACGCACTGAGCTCGCCTCCGCATGCTACACTGAAGCCGCCATGTCTCTCTCGCTCCCGCCTCGCTCCCGCACGGGTCGCACCGTTGAGGAGGTCGCCCTGCGGGCCGTGAGACCGGCGGGGGAGACGGTTCGGGCAGCCTTCCAGGGCGAGGTCACCGTCCGCTCCAAAGGCCGGGGGAACATAGTCACCCAGGTGGACACGCAGGTGGAGCGGGAGACCATCGCCCTCCTCCGCGAGGAGTTCCCCGATTTTGGCATCCTGGCGGAGGAGTCGGGGGCGACGGCGGGCTCGAGCGACTACACCTGGGTCCTCGACCCTCTGGACGGGACGCGGAACTTTGCTCACGGCGTTCCCTTCTTCTGCGTCGCCCTGGCCCTGGTGAAGGGGGACGACCCTCTCTTGGGCCTCACCTACGATCCTCTGCGCGACGAGCTGTTCCGGGCGGCAAAGAGCGAGGGAGCCACCGTGAATGGGAAGCCTTTGGCGGTGACGCGGAACGCCGATCTCGGCGAGGGGAGCGTGGGGCTCGATCTGGGCTATCACGACGAGCGAGCGCTGGAGGCGTTGGCAGTCCTGCAGGCGGTGTGGCCGGTCCAGACAGTCCGGATCTTGGGCTCGGCGGCCCTGGGCTTCGCCTATGCAGCGGCGGGCCGTCTCGACCTCTACTTCCACCACCACCTCTCGCCGTGGGACGTGGCGGGAGGCATCCTCATGGTCCGGGAGGCGGGAGGGGTGGTCACCGACCGGCGGGGCGGCCCCGTCACCCTCCACAACGAGGACTTCGTGGCCTCCAACCCCGCCGTCCACGCCGACTTCCTGCGCCTGACGGCCGGACTGCCGTGGCGGAAAGACAAGAACCTGTAAAGGCGTATACTGCCTTCTGAGACGCATGATGAGGGGCCGAGGAAGCCATATGAAACTAAGAGTGGTTCTTGAGCCGAGCGAGGAAGGCGGCTACATGGTTTACGTCCCCTCCCTCCCTGGCTGCATCAGCGAGGGCGAGACTAAGGAAGAAGCTCTAGCCAACATCCGCGAGGCCATTCATCTCTACTTGGAGCCCGTCGAGGACGACTACATCGTAGAAGAGAAAGCCGAGGTTTTGGAACTGGTCCTCTAAACTCTCCGCGCTCCTCTTGCGAGCTAGGGCGTGGAGACGTAAGATGGATGAGGGTTCATGGTCTCCAGAGAGGCCCAGGTAAAGAACTAATCTTGGGCCTCTTTTTGTTGCCCAGAAAGAGAGGGGACCATGGACAAAGTCCCCAGTCTTCCCTACACAGAGATTCTACGTGCCCTTCAGCGAGACGGGTGGGTGACCGTGCGCCAGCGGGGGAGCCACATCAGACTCCAGAAGCACACGGGCGAAGAGACCATGCAAGTTGACCGTGCCAGCCCATCGTCCGGTCAAGCGCTCCACTCTTAGTCCCATTTTGAAGCAAGCGGGGCTAGAGCTGGACCGCTTCCTCGAACTTCTCTAGCGACTAGTTCGCACAGCACCATTCCGCTCCGCCACCGCCCGCCACCAGCGCTCCGCTTGTTCTCGCCCATCAGGTGTCGAAGGGTCGATGACCAGGCGGGCGGCGCGGGTGTACGAACCGATAACCTGTAGGTCGCTCCGCCCCGCATCCCATCGCCAGGGCTCGCCGTTGGCGTCCCGGAGAGTCGCATCGCACAGCTCTCTGGTCAGGGGGACGGCGTAGCGGAGGCGGCGGGAGCTGGGCGAGCCCTTCCAGACCCAGAAGCCGTCCAGGGCTTTCGGGTGGTAGGCGGCCCGACGGACGTGGGCGTTGGCCCCGAAGACCTGGAACTCCCTGCCACTAGGGAACCGGATCACGTCTTTCAGGACCTCTTCGATCTCCAGGTAACCGACTAGGTAGAAGCCCGGCTCGTCGTGGAAGCGGCCATCGAGCCACGGGACAAGGCGGGCCAGGAAGAAGAGGCAGTCGCCTGGGCCGGCGGCCTTGAGGCCCGCCGCCCTTGGCGAAGTGTTGGGGTTGTCGCCGTAGGTGAAGGTCTCGAACTCGGGGTCGTGGTGGACGCGTACGTTGCGGTAGCGCTCGGGGACGTAGAGGGCGAGGCTCTCCCCCGGCGTGTTGAAGCGCTCCAGCTTGGGGTAGGCGGGGAGGGTGGGCGCCCACCACCGGCGTTCCTCGGGGATAGGGAGGAGCTCGAAGGTGCCGTCGGGGAAGAGGGGGCTCTTCACCCGATGGGAGGCGTTGACGCCGACGTTGACGAGGAAGATGCGGGAGGGCATAAGCGATTCCTATTATCGCCCCTCTGTGCAACCGTGTATCCTGATCCTGGCATAGGGGGACGAACCTGTGGACAACCCTGACCGTTCTCAGCGCACCGCCTCGGTCAAGGCCCTGGCCAGGGAGATGGGCTTCGACCTGGTGGGCATATCCTCGGCGGAGCCTTTCACGGAGCGCAGCCAGGCTACCCTCCAGCGCGTCCAGGAGGGCCTCATGGACGGCCTCCCCTGGTTTACCAAGGAACGGGTCAGCCGAGGCGCCGATCCCCGCCACATCCTCCCCACCGCCCGCTCTATCATTTCCCTCGCCCTAAACTACCACACCCCCTCCCCGACAGAGGGGAGCCCGATGGGCGAGCCCCTCGGAGGTCGTCCCCTGCGGGGATGGGTGGCGCGGTATGCCTGGGGGGAGGACTACCACAGGGTGTTCCAAAGGAAGGTGAAGCTCTTCCTGGAGCGTCTGCCAGGAGTAGCGGGCCGGCCAGTTGCGGCCAGGTGGTACACCGACACGGGCCCGCTCCTCGACCGGGCGGTGGCGGAGAGGGCGGGGGTGGGCTGGTTCGGCAAGAACACCAACATCCTCACCTCCATCGGCTCATGGGTCCTCCTGGCGGAGGTCATCACAGACCTGGAGTTGGAGCCGGACAGGCCCCTCAAAAAGACGTGCGGCCTCTGCCGCGCCTGCATGGACGCCTGCCCCACCGGGGCCATCGTTGCGCCCTACGTCCTGGACAACGCCAGATGCATCTCCTACCAGACCATCGAGAACCGCGGGGCCATTCCGCGAGAGATTCGGCCCCTCATGGGGGACTGGGTCTTCGGCTGCGACATCTGCCAGGACGTATGCCCGGTGAACCGAAAGGCGCAACTGGCGCGGGAGTACGCCCTCTTCGCCCGCGACGGCGAGCGGGCGAGACCGGAGCTCCTGGGCCTCCTCGACCTGACCGAAGCAGAGTTCCAGGAGCGGTACAGAAATAGCGCCGTCCGCCGGACCAGGCTCTCGGGCCTGAAGCGGAACGCCTGTGTCGCCCTGGGGAACATCGGGGACCGGCGGGCCGTCCCATCCCTGGCCCGCGCCCTCCGGGAGTCCCGAGAATCAGGACTGGTGCGCGCTCACGCCGCCTGGGCCCTGGGCCGGTTAGGTGGTGCGGAGGCGGAGGCTGCTCTCCGCGAGGCCCTCGCCACCGAGCAAGACGAGGGTGTCCGAGAAGAGACCCGACTGGCCCTCGGCGAAGTCCGAACAGCCGCGCCGCACTAGCTCGGCGAGGAAGCGACCAGCAGGTACACGATGCCTCCGAAGAAGAGAAGGACACCTCCTGTCAGGAAAGCGGTGATGAGGGGAGTGACCAGGACAAGGAAGGCCAGGAGGCCCGGAACGCGTTGCGCCGCCTGAATGGCAATCCAACTGAGCCGCACCGTCCAGAAGACGCCCGCAGCAAAGCCCAGGAAGAAGAGGAGTCCGCCGAACACTGGCGTCAACGCCAGGAGAGAGCCCAGGCCCACAAGGAGAAGCGGCGGCGAGGTGAAGGCGAGGGCCGCGTAGGTCCCAACGAGAGTCCCCCTGCCTTCCAGGGTTCGCGCCATTCGGTGGAAGACGAGGCTGAGGAGAAGGACGATAGGTGCTCCCGCTCCCACCCCGATCGCCAGGCCAAGGCCCGCTCCGGAGAAGCCGTCCGGAAGGTCCAATTGTCCTGTCGCGCCCACCAGTAGGCCGTCCAGGGCTAGAACGCCGACCAGAAGCCCGGTAGCCTGACGCCACTGCTTGTCGAGGGCGACGTCGGCGAAGGTCCGGGAGGGGTGACGGAAGACGCCCTTTACGTTCTCCCGGAAGGGGGTGGGTTCGCCGCGTCTCTGAGGCATCCTCGATCCAGGGTACATTGTCCTCGTCTCCACAGGGGATGCAGCCAGTCTACTTGCGGGATTGCTGGAGCGTCAACGAGACGCGTACCTTCCTTCCCACGCCTCGGGTTCCCTACAATAGAAGAATGAACTGGCTGGAGTTGAGCGTCGAGGCGGACGCCGAAAGCGTGGAGGCGGTGACCGAGGTCCTGGAACGCTTCGGCCACGGTGGCGTCGCCATCGAAGAAGTGGGGCCGTTCCCGGAGGCGGACGATGCCTTCCACAACCGCCCGGCCCGTCCTCTGCGCGTGGTGATCTACATTCCGGCGGACGACCAGGCATCCGACGCCACGCGGAGGCTCGAGGAGTCCCTTCGGTGGCTGTCCATGATCCGGCCCCTGGGCCCCCTTCGGAGCCGCACCATCGCCGAGGCCGACTGGGCCACCGCCTGGAAGGAGCACTTCCACGTCCACCGCCCGGGGCAGCGGACCGTGGTGGTCCCCTCCTGGGAGCGCTACGAGCCCACCGAGGGGGAGGTGGTCGTCCTCCTCGACCCTGGCATGGCCTTCGGGACCGGCCTTCACCCCTCCACCCGCCTGTGCGTTCTCATGTTGGAGCAGAGGGTGCAGCCGGGCATGGCGGTGCTCGACCTGGGGACAGGCTCCGGCATCCTCGCCGTCGCCTCGGCCAAGATGGGCGCCGGACGTGTCCTCGGGCTGGACATCGACCCTCTGGCCGCCGACGTCGCCGAGGAGAACGTTCTGAAGAACGGCGTCCAGGACACCGTTCAGGTCGAGGCGGGCACCCTGCCCCTCCTCCCTGCCACGCTACTTAAGCTCGACCAGATGGGGTGGCCCGTCTCGGGCTTCGACATCGTCGTCGCCAACATCACCGCCCGCGTCATCGCGGAGCTGGCCAGGCCGATCCGGGAGAGCCTCAAGCCGGGCGGCGTCGCCCTGTGCTCGGGCATCATCATGCACCAGTTCTCCCTGGCCGTCAGCGCTTTACTGGCGGCGGGGCTCAGCCTGGAGGACGCCGTCTCCGAGGGGGACTGGCGGGCCTTGGCCCTTCGGGCCCCCGAGTAGGTGAGGGAGGACGGAGGATGGGGGATCTGCGGCGCCTGCGCGCCATCCTCTTCGACCTGGACGACACTCTGGCCGATACCGAGAGCCTGACACCTGTTCGGCTGGAGGCCGTCCGGGAGGCCCTGGTGCGCGATGTGGCCCCCGATCTCCTCGAACGAGGCGTCGCTCAGGCCCGCTCGTGGGACCCCGTCGCCACGCCGGGCCGTCTGGAGCGGCTCAGGGAGGCCCTGGCCTTACCGGAGGGTCTGGCCGCCCGCATGCGCGAGGTCTACAACCGCGTCCTGTACGAGCGGCTGCGGCCCTTTCCCGGGGTGGAGGAGATGCTGCTGGCCCTGCGCCGCAAGCTGTTCGTGGGCCTGGTCACCAACGGCCCCTCGGAGCTCCAGCGGAAGAAGCTGGAGGTGCTCGGGTTCGGGCCCTGCTTCGACGTCATCGTCATATCGGGCGAGGTGGGCTTTGGGAAGCCGGATCCCCGCATCTTCCGCCTCGCCCTCGCCGCGGGGTCGGTGGAGCCTGCGGAGGCCCTGTACGTGGGCGATCGCCCCGACCAGGACGTGGGCGGCGCGAAGGCTGCGGGGCTTGCCGCGGCGCAGGTGCGCCAGGAGATGCCCTTCGCTGTCCCTCCCGGACCGGAGCCCGACTACGTGGTGGAGCGGGCGACGGAGATACCGGCGCTGCTGGAGGAGCGAGGGCTGCTCTAGGCTCTCAGCAGGCTTACGAAGGTCAGGAAGACGAACGATGGCATCGGCGGACAAGCCTGGCATCCCTCTCTGCCCCTTCTGCGGGAGCCCGAAGGTCTACTTCAACGCATATCACGCCGTCTGGAATTGTGGCAACTGCGAGCAGGTCTTCCCCTCGCCCAGCTACGGCTCCTACCGGCACCGCTCCTATCTGCGGTTCCCCTTCTTTCGTCGGACTGGGCCACCCCGCCCTATGGGTGCGCAAAGGAGCGCGCCGCGGGATGGGGTGAGCCTTCTTGGCAGCGTGGTCAAGGCGATCAGCATCTTTCTTCTCGTCATGTTGGGAGCTTTGACAGGCTTCCACATGCTCCAAGGTCTGGAGTTTCAAGCGGCCCTGGCGCGGGACGGGCAAGACGGGCGCGCTCTCTACGAGTGGGGCGTCTGCGGCTTTGAAGTTGTCTTCATGCCGAATGACACCCGCGCGGTCTACGAGGGTTTTCGAGACGATGAGATTGGGAAGACGCTCTTGCCCCAGACCGTTCGGACCTGGGACCCGAAGGAGTGCCCGGATGTCCTGGGGGCAGTGGAGTCCCTTGTTGGGGCGCCGGCGCCAAGTGCGCCCAGCGTCGGAGTGAGCCCTGTTCCAGCGAACAGACCAACGGCGACCGCGCGTATTGTGCAGATCAGTACGCCGACCCCCGTCAGGTTTGCCGTACCAACAGCGACGATACGCAGCCCACGCGTCGCGACTCCGACACCAACGCTGGCGCCCACGCCCACGGCGACAACTTCAAGGCGAAGCGTGCTAAGCGAATCCGCTGCGAGAGACCTTCGACAGCTCGCTCTATCTCTCATCAACAATGACCGGGCCAAGTTTGGGCTACCGCCAGTGGCTCTTGGATCAAACCAGGCAGCCCAGCTTCACGCTGACGACATGTTGGAACACCAGTATCTCGGACACTGGTGGGTCGATGGTCGGAAGCCCTATATGGTTTACACGCAGACGGGAGGGACTAGCTACGTAGCCGAGAA
>JACQUM010000117.1 GCA_016210295.1 Chloroflexota bacterium
CATGTACAACGAGACCCTGGGCAAGGTCCACTTCTGGTGGATGTTCATCTTCTACCACGCCACCTTCCTCCCCATGTTCTGGACGGGAGTCTGGGGGATGAACCGCCGGGTGGCAGACTACACCGACAACCTGACGACGTTGAACCTGGTCATCAGCATCTTCGCTTTCCTCTTGGCAGCCAGCTTTCTGGTCCTCGTCTACAACATGGTCGTCTCCTGGGCCCGGGGCCCCGTGGCGGCGCCGAACCCGTGGCGGGCCCGGACTCTCGAGTGGCAAACGACCTCGCCGCCGCCGGTGGAGAACTTCCCCGCGCCGCCGCGAGTGGTGGGCCACCCCTACGACTATGGCGTCCCGGGCTCCGTCCACGCCGTCGTGACCGCCGCGGGCGGCTCTCAGGAAAGGGACGCGAAGGAGGGAAGCCATGGCTAGACCCAGCCCGAGGGCCCAGCTTCTCCTGGGCCTGACCGTGTTCGGGGCTCTCTTGGCGATGGAGGTGATCGAGTACGTCATCGGCATCCGTATCACGCCCGGCTCCCTCCCCCTGCTGATCCTCCTGGCGGTGCCCGGGGCCGGGGTCATCGTCTGGTTCTTCATGCACCTGCCGCAGCTCTGGGGCGGCGACGAGGAGGAGTAGGCCATGGCGACCCACATCTCCCCCCATCCACACCAGGGAGGCTGGCCCGCCCCCCAGCCCGCCGAGCGCCTGGCCATCAACCGCCTCGGCCTCTGGCTCTTCATCTTATCGGACGCCTTTTTCTTCACGGCTCTCCTGTCGAGCCGCTACTTCCTGCATGGCGTCTCCCGTCCCTCTGAGCTGAACCAGCCCCTGGGCCTCGTCATCTCCATCGTCCTTCTCCTGAGCAGCCTGACCGCCTACCGCGCGGAGACGGCGGCGGCCTACGGGGACCTCAAAAAGTCTCAGCGGAACATCCTCTACACCATCGGCCTGGGACTTCTCTTCGCGGTGGGCGTCGGCATCGAGTGGTACGAGGGCTTTCAGTTCTTCCCGCCATCCACGGGCTTCGGGACCATGTTCTTCGTACTAACGGGGGTTCACGCCTCCCACGTCCTCAGCGGCGTCATTGCCTTGGCTGTGGTGTGGAACCTGGGCCGGGACGGCCGCTTCGCCCGCGGCAACTACTGGGGTGTGGAGGGTGTCGTCAAGTACTGGCACTTCGTGGACGTGGCCTGGGTCCTCATCTATCCCACCCTCTATCTGGTCAGCTAGTCCACGGCCTTACCAGAAACCGCCGAGGGACGGGGGTTCTCCCGGCGGTTTCTTTCCAGAAGCGGCGAGCCCTAACAGGTTGCTGAAAAACCCTTCGACCATCCCCCTGCCCCCTTCCTAGCGAGGAAGGGGGTGGAAATTATATCTGGGGGACACCCCCAGACCCCTGCGGCGGACCGCCAATCCCGATTTCTCGGGACTGCACTCCCCTTTTTCGCCAACCTGCTAGATGATCTGGCGCTGGGAGGCGTAGATGACCGCCTGGAGGCGGCTCTTGGCGCCCAGCTTCACCAGGGCGTTGGTCACGTGATTGCGCGCCGTCACGGGGCTGATATGGAGCGTCTCCCCGATGACCTGAGTGCTCAGGCCGTCGGCCAAGAGCCTCAGGACCTCCAGCTCCCTCCGGGTAAGGGTGGGCGGAGGCGGGGGAGGAGAGGCCGTCTCTTTCCTGCCTTCCTCTCCGGCCTTGTCCAGGACGCTTCGCAAGGCGCCAATGGCCTCGTAAGCTGTCCGCTCGGCATGGCGCCGGTCCGTCACATCGCGGAAGACGTGCACGACCGTTGGAGTGCGCCCGTTCCCCCTCCCCGAAGGAGAGACGAGAATGCTCATGTTGATCCACCGAGGACTGCCGTCAGGCCGGCGAAGGAGGACATCGTAGTCGCGAGTGGGCCGGCCCCGGCGGGCATTGGCCATGATGGGGCAGTTCTTGCGACAGAAGCGAACGTTGCGCTCGTCTACTCCCCCAATGACTTCGTAGCAAGGCCTGCCCAGGGCCTCCTCAGCAGAAAGGCCGAGGATCTCCTCCGCGGAGGGGCCCCAGTGGACGATACGCTGGGCGCTGTCCACCGCGAAGACGCCATCGGCGGTCTTGACGCGAGAGAGGAGGGCCTCCACCGAGAGCTGCGGCCCCAAACGTTCCTCCCCTTGATTGACACGTTCAACCTTGCCGTTGCCAGAGAAGCTCGCCAACGCTCCGTTTGGGCTTCCCCTTCGTCCCTTCGTCTTTGGCATAGTCGTTGCCCTCCGTCGCTCCTGTTCGGACGCGCCACTCGCACGAGACCTCCACCGGGGTTTTCCGAAAGGGCGTCTCTAGGAGACTAGCATCCCGGCAAGTGCCTGACACAAGACTGAACAAAGGGGGAAGAGCCCTGAACATCGCCTGAAACCCTTTCGGAGAGCCGGCCCACTCCACAAGCCATTGTAACGGTCGCGTGCCGGCATGCTTCTTTCAGGGGTTTTTCAGCGCTTGCCGCGGATGTTTCTGGTGCTGTTCAGGAGAACCGGCCATAGTCGGTATAGGAAAACGAAACAACCAATGCAGAAAACTCGCCAAGGGGATAAAGGATGTACCTGCGGATAACAAGAGCTAAACTATCGCCAGCACTGCGAAGAGAGGCCGAGGAAACAATGCGGGAGCTGGTGGCCCTCTATATGAGAGATGAATCGTGTCTGCTCCAAGGAAGCACGGGAGTCTCGCCTGACGGCACTTTGGTGAAGATCGGGCTATGGCGGGACCGAAAGGCTGCCGACACGGCGGCCCAGCATCCCCGCTCCCTCGCCCTTCGCTCGCAGTTGATCGTGCTTTGTACCGAGCACCCTGTAGAGGAGGCCTACGACCTCTCTGGCGGCCTTCGAAAAGAGGCCCTGCGCTCTGGGGATAGGGCATCGCCGACAGGAAAGCGCGAGCGGTCCCTGATAGCCCCCTCGTCGGCTACCGGGTAAGAGGCCACGATGGCTTCGCCTTGGGCTTCCCTTGACAGGGAATAGAACGCATGTTATCTATATCTCAAGAACTCCTGTATGTTACCTATTTTCGCGCTCTCGTCCCCAGATCCCACTTGTAAGACGTCCGCAAGAGCAGAGCGGTGTGCCCTCCAGAGCGGAGAGCGCCCGCAGGCTCGCCCCCTCTCCAGCCCCCGCAACGCCTCTCGGACGAGAGGGACGTCCCAAGCTCGTCTCAATTCTCAGCAGGAAGACCCGTGCCGGTGTCTGACCACACCCGCTAAGACAGGCCAACCAGCCCAGTCAACACACCGTTCCAGCCCTATGGTGTCTCGTATTCCTTCGGGCCTGAAAGCTCCTTTCTTCCGAAAGGGGCTTTATCAACAGCTCGCGGCCCTCCCGGAGCTGGGTCCTCCCCGGCATTCCGCCCAGGCAACCGATTGCGTGTCATTCCCAACCAACCCCCCGTTCGAGCTCTGAAGAAAGGAGGAGGAAGAGAGTATGCAGAAACCAGGCCAGAAGCCCGGCACCCAGCCCAGCAAGCCCGGTGCTCAGCCCAGCAAGGGCAGGTAGTCATTCGGCTGGTCCGGATGCCAGCGGCGGCGGAGACCTTCTTCGGCCTCCGCCGCCGTGTGTTTGAGGCTCTGTCTCGCCCTCGGACCTGCTATCATGAAAGCGCTCGCACTCGACAGAAAACCCATCCCGTCCATCTCCTCTCACCGAGCAAGAAACCGGGGAACCCTATGTGGCGAAGAGAAGGAATGTGAGCACAGACCGCAGATCTCGGTGCTTCGGCAGCCCCAAAGACCCCCTCATGCTTCGCTATCACGACGAGGAGTGGGGTGTCCCCCTCCACGACGACCGAAGGCTGTTTGAGATCCTCCTCCTCGAAGGGTTCCAGGCGGGGCTCTCCTGGCCAACTATCCTCCACAAACGTGAAAACTTCCGAACGGCCTTCGATGGCTTCGACCCGGCGAAGATCGCCCGCTACGGGGAGAGGGACCAGCGGCGCCTCTTGGCCGATCCAGGCATTGTGCGGAACTCGCGGAAGATCGAGGCGGCCATCGGAAACGCCGGGGCCTTCCTAAAGGTGCGCGAGGAACACGGCTCCTTCGATCGGTACATCTGGCAGTTCACGGGCTACACGACGCTGCGGAGGTCCGGACTCCTTTCTTGGCGCGACGTTCCCTCTTCCACACCCGAATCGGACGCCATGGCCAAGGACCTGAAGAGGCGCGGCTTCCGCTTCGCCGGCACGACCATCTGTTATGCATTCATGCAGACGATCGGCATGGTCAACGACCACAACGTCTCCTGCTTCCTCGCGCCGCCCGAATCTACCCCGCAAGGGACAAGCACCACGCCAGCCAAGGGGGTAACATAGAAGGAGACTCGTAAGGCATGGCAATGGAGAGACTGTGGACACCGTGGCGGAGCGCGTACGTCGCCAGCGACAAGTCCGGCGGCTGCTTCCTGTGTGAAAAGCCTCGGGAAGACAAAGACGAGGCGAACCTCATCCTCTTCCGCACCAAGCACGGGTTTATCCTACTGAACACCTTCCCCTACAACAGCGGCCACCTCATGGTCGCCCCCTACAGCCACACCGGCAGCCTCGGAGAGCTGCCTCCCGCCGTGGGCGCGGGGCTCTGGGAGCTGACCCGCCGTGCGGTGGACGCTCTGGCGAAGGAGTACCGGCCCGACGGGTTCAACGTGGGGATGAACCTCGGAAAGGCGGCAGGGGCAGGGGCGCCCGACCACCTCCACATCCACATCGTGCCCCGCTGGGCAGGGGACACCAATTACATGCCCGTCATCGCCGGGACGAAGGTGCTCCCGGAGGCTTTGGACCAGACATACCAGCGGTTGGCGCCCCACCTCCGCGCAAGATAGCTCACCCGCCAGGTTCGACAGGGCCAGGAGGGCGAAGCCTGGTGATAGAATAGAGAGAGCTTCCCTCACACCGCGCTGGGGATTCGTCTAGCGGTAGGACGACAGACTCTGGATCTGTTAGCCCTGGTTCGAATCCAGGATCCCCAGCCAGTTTCTTTCCTCAAGCGCCAGCCGTCTCCTCCACGTCCAAGCAGCCTCTATGGGGGAAGACAGTTCAAACGTACGGCCCCAGGTGCATGCCTCCCAGGACGTGGACGTGAGCGTGGTGCTGGCTCTGCATGGCGTCGTGGCCAAAGTTCGACAGGATGCGAAAGCCGTTGGGACACAGCTTCTCCCCGAGCTCCACGGCGACACGCCCCACTTTCCCCAAGTCGGCCCACAACTCCTTCTGGTTGAGGTGCTTCTTGGGCACCACCAGGAGCATGATGGGGGTCCAGTGAAGGCGGTTCTCGAAGACGATGACATCCTCGTCCTCGTAGTGGACCCTGGCGGGCTCACGGCGGGCGATGATTTCGCAGAAGATGCAGTACATACGCACCCCTCGGAAAGCTACGCCGATTGTACCCTAACAAAGGCAGACACCCGCCGGGGGCAACCTTGCCGCGAAGGAACAACATTGTCCCCCCGTGCGCGATGGCCTGCCATTGACACCCTCTTCCGGGTGCGTATCCTTACTTTTGGTGCTCTTGACAGGGCGTCTTTTCATTTCCACATAGCAGGGGAGGCCTTCCGGATGCTGGGGGACCGTGTCCGACTCCAGTTGGAAGAAGAGGAATCCCGCCTTTCCCCCTTCGCCCAGCGTAGCCGCCTCTCCCAGGGGCGCCGCTTACCCGAGGAACCTTCCCCCCTCCGCACCGAGTACATGCGGGACAGAGACCGCATCATCCACTCCAAGGCCTTCCGACGACTCAAGCACAAGACCCAGGTCTTCATCGCCCCCGTCGGCGACCACTACGTCACGCGCCTGACCCACACTATCGAGGTCTCCCAGGTGGCCCGCACCATCTCCCGCGCTCTGCGCTTGAACGAGGACCTGACCGAGGCTATCGCCCTGGGACACGACTTGGGCCACACCCCCTTCGGACACATCGGCGAGGAGGTCTTGGACACTCTCCTTCCCGGCGGGTTCCATCACGCCGAGCAGAGCCTCCGCATCGTGGATGAGCTAGAGAAGGAAGGACAGGGACTCAATCTCACCTGGGAGGTCCGTCAGGGCATCCTGCACCATTCCAAGGGGCGTCTGGCCCTCCTCGGCCCCGAGTGGACGGCGCCGGACACCCTGGAGGCGCAGGTCTGCAAGCTGGCGGACTCCGTGGCCTACGTCAACCATGACATCGGCGACGCGGTGCGGGCCGGCTACATCATCGAAGAGCAGCTCCCCGCAAAAGTGCGTCAAGTGTTGGGGACCCGCCACTCCGAACGGCTCAACACCATCGTCACCGCCATCGTCGAGGAGTCATGGGCCGCCCGCGGAGAGACCTCTCTTCCTCAAGGCGAGCGACCCGCCATCCTCATGGCCGGAGACGTGCTGGATGCGGTGAACGAGCTCCGGGAGTTCCTTTTCCGAAAGGTCTACCTCCCCAGTGGACAGTCTGAAGACGGCCGCCGCGCCCGCGAGACGGTGCACCTCCTCTGGGACTCCTTCACCCAGTCCCCTGAAACGATCCCCTCGGAATACGGCCACGAGGAAGATACCCCAGAGCGGCGGGTGGCCGACTACATCTCAGGCATGACGGACGGTTTCGCTCTCCGCGCAGCCTCGGCCCTCCGTCCGGAGCGTCCGGCTATGACATCGAATAGGACACCCGCCATATGAGCGTCATCGACGACATCAAGGGCCAGCTAGACATCGTCGCCATCGTGGGGGAGAGGGTTCCTCTGACGAAGGCAGGGCGCAACTTCAAGGCCTCCTGTCCCTTCCACACCGAGCGGACCCCCTCCTTCTACGTCTTCCCCGAGCGCGGCACCTGGCGGTGTTTCGGCGCCTGCGCCACGGGCGGCGACCTCTTCTCCTTTCTTCAACGCGCCGAAAACATCACATTCGCCGAGGCCCTCCGGCGCCTCGCCGATCGGGCCGGCGTGACCCTCCCGACACCGCGAGTGGCTGCCCAAGAGGAGCAGACCCACCGCGTCCTCTTCGACCTGAACCAGGAGGCCGCCGACTACTTCCACCGGATCCTCGCCTACTCCCCCGCTGGCGAGCAGACTCTCCGCTACCTCGCCAGTCGGGGAATCTCCCGGGAGAGCATCACCCGCTTCCAACTCGGCTTGAGCCCCAAGGGCTGGGAAATCCTGAAGAACCACCTCAGAGACCGAGGCTACGGCGAGGTAGACATACTCCAGGCGGGGCTGTTGGTCTCGCGGGAGGAGGGGGGGACCTACGACCGCTTCCGGGAGCGGCTCATGTTCCCCATCCGAGATGCCAAGGGCCGTCATATCGGCTTCGGTGCCCGCTCCCTGGACGATTCCCTGCCTAAGTACATGAACTCACCCCAGAGCCCCGTCTTCGACAAGAGTGGCGTTCTCTATGCCCTCGACGCCGCCCAGGAAGAGATTCGTGCCTCGGGACAGGCGGTCATCGTAGAAGGGTACATGGACGCCCTCCAGGCCCACCAGAGCGGATTCACCAACGTGGTCGCAGCCATGGGCACCTCCCTGACCGAGCGGCAGGTGGGGCTTCTGAAAGGACTGGCCATCCAGTTCCTCCTTGCCCTGGACCCGGACGCCGCCGGAGAGGCGGCGACCCGGCGCAGCTTGGAAGGGGCCTGGAACATCTTCCAACGAGTGGGCGTCGCCGCGGCGGGCGTGGGAGTCCTCCATCCCAAAGATGAGCTCCCCGATCTTCGCATTATCTCCCTGCCCTCGGGGAAGGACCCCGACGAGTTGATTCGGCAGGAACCGGAGGAGTGGCTGCGGCGCGTCGCGGCTGCGACTCCCATCCTCGACTATCTTTTCTCCTGGGAAGCGTCTCGACCGGAGGCGGCGACTCCCGCGGGGAAGCAAGCCATCGTGGAGCGGCTCTTTCCCCTGATCTCCGCCCTGAAAAACCCCTTCGAGCAGAGCCGGAACTTCCACCGCCTCGCCGAAGCCCTGGGTGTGCCGGAGCGAGACCTGGAGGCAGCCATCGGCCGTCCCGGAGCCAGAGGCTCTCGCGGAGGACGCACCCGGACCCCCCAAGCGACGGCGTCCGCTCTTCAAGCACCAGAGGGAGACACCTTGGAGGAGCACCTCCTGGCCCTGGTCCTTCGATGGCCGGACCTGCTCCCCACCGCTCTGGAAACGGTGGATCTTTGCTCCGACCATTTCCAGAGACCGGAGAACGTCGAGGCGTGGCGGGTCCTGAGCGAGCACGGCTCCAGCGAGGCCCTCTTCGATGTCTCTGACCCTACTCTCCAGGCCCACAGTCAGCGCCTCCTGGGGCTGCCCCTGCCGTCCCTCACCCCCGAGGAGCGGCGCCGCGCAATCCTGGAGACCGCTCGGCGCCTGGACGAACGGTATATCAAGCGCCTCAACGAAGAGGCGATCGAGGCCGTTGCCCGCCTTCCTCAAGAGATCGTCTCTTCAGATGCCGCCTTCGTAGCGGCGACGACAGAACGAAGCCATCGCCTCAAGGAGCTCCATGAACAGGGCCGGTGGGGGCGGTGGCGAAAGGAAGCCTTGGAAAAGGAGCGTAAATGAGCAGGGACACAGGCCTGAGCGATTTGCCCTCTCCCTCCAACGAAGACATCTCCTCCCGCCTTCCCGAGGCCGACGCGCTGGTGAACGGCCAATCGAAGGTCATCATTGGGCCTCTGGTCCTCGAGGAGGCCGAGGAGGGGTGGCGCGTCGGCGACCCCTGGATGCTTCCGTCGCGCCCGGAACGCGACCTCGATGTAGAGCCGGAGGCCGACACCGAAGACGCGGACATGATGGACGACCCCGTCCGCATGTACCTTCGGGAGATCGGGCGAGTATATCTGTTGACCGCCGCGGAGGAGAAGACGCTGGCACGTCAGATCGAAGGCTGGAAAGAGCTAAAGACAGTGGAGGAGGCCCTTGCCGAGGAGAAAGGCCGCCGGCCTAGCATGCGGGAGGTGGTGACCGCGCTCCTTCAGAACCTTCTGGACGAGCTTCCCCTCACCAACACCCTCGCGAAGCGGCAGGGGTATCCTGTTCCCCCTCCCTTCCTCTTCCTGGAAGCCCCCGAACTGCGCCGCATCATCGATGGCGGGACCGTCCAAGAGCAAGTCCAAAGCCTCGCCGAGGAGCTCTGCTGTCCACCCGAGCAGGTCGGGAAAAGCATCCTCAAGCTCTCTCTCGCCTCCTGGCTCCTCCCTCCGTGTGTCATCGAGCTGATGGGGCGGAAGAAGCCGGTAAGCCAGGGGCTTTCGCTCTGGGAAGAATCGCGGCCCAGGCTTCGCGAGATCGAAGCGGCGACCCGGTCCCACTTCCGTCAGATTCGAGAGGATGGGCACCGCGCACAGCGCCACCTGACGGAGGCGAACCTCCGCCTCGTCGTCAGCGTTGCCAAGAAGTACATCGGCCGGGGCATGAGCCTCCTCGACCTCGTCCAAGAAGGGAACATCGGCCTCATCCGCGCGGTGGAGAAGTTCGACTATCGGAAAGGCTACAAGTTCTCCACCTACGCCACCTGGTGGATCCGGCAGGCTATCACCCGTTCCATCGCCGACCAGGCGCGGACCATTCGCATCCCTGTCCACATGGTGGAGACCATCAACAAGCTCCTCCGAGAGAACCGCCGCCTGGTGCAAGAGTTCGGGCGGGAGCCCACCACCGAGGAGATCGCCAAGGAGCTAGACATCACCCCGGACAAGGTGCGAGAGATCATGAAGATCTCCCAGGAGCCAGTCAGCCTGGAGACCCCCATCGGCGAAGAGGAAGAC
>JACQUM010000125.1 GCA_016210295.1 Chloroflexota bacterium
GGCGCCTACGACGTCTCTGGCGTGGTGCAGGAGGCGATCCGCGCCGTCAAGAAGGCAGTCCCCAATCTGCTGGTCATCACCGATGTCTGCCTCTGCGAGTACACCTCCCACGGCCACTGCGGGATCGTGGTGGATGGCCAGCTTGATAACGACCGGACGCTGGGACTTCTTGCCCGAACTGCGATGTCCCACGTCGAGGCCGGCGCCGACATGGTCGCCCCCAGCGCAATGATGGACGGCCAGGTGGCGGCCATCCGCCGGGCCCTGGATGTGGGAGGCTTCGGCCAGGTCCCCATCATGGCCTATGCGGCGAAGTTCGCCTCCGCCTTCTTCAACCCCTTCAGGGATGCCGCCGACTCCGCTCCCCAGTTCGGCGACCGGCGCGGCTACCAGATGGACCCCGCCAACGCGCGTGAGGCGCTGCGAGAGATCGAGCTGGACGCGGCCGAAGGGGCCGACATCCTCATGGTGAAGCCCGCGCTGGCCTACCTGGACGTCATCGCCCGGGCGCGGGAGCGCTTCCCGCATCCTCTCGCTGCCTACAGCGTGAGCGGGGAGTACGCCATGATCAAGGCGGCGACACGATTGGGTTGGCTGGAGGAGAGAGCCGTCGTCCTGGAGACGCTGACAGCGATCAAACGCGCTGGAGCCGACCTCATCATCACCTACTTCGCCAGGGAGGCGGCGCACTGGCTGAAGGAGACATGAAGGAGGAGACTTCTCGCAAGCTCTACACTCGCGCCGTGTCGCTGATGCCAGGCGGCGTCAGCTCCCCGGTGCGGGCCTTCGGCGCCGTCGGCGGGACGCCCTCTTACATCGTCCGCGGGAGCGGCTCTCACCTCTGGGACGCCGATGGCAACGAGTACGTTGACTACGTCCTCTCCTGGGGCCCTCTCCTGCTGGGCCACGCCCACCCTCGGGTCCTGGCAGCCGTTCAAGAAGCAGCCGCCAAAGGGACGACCTTCGGTGCTCCCACCGCCCTGGAGGTCGAGCTGGCCCAGCGGGTCGTGGAGGCGATGCCCTCCATCGAGAGAGTGCGGTTCGTCTCCTCTGGCACCGAGGCGACCATGACGGCGCTACGCATCGCTCGGGCGGCCACGGGGCGCGACCGGGTGATCAAGTTCGCGGGCTGTTACCACGGCCACGCCGATGCCTTCCTTGTCCAGGCAGGGTCCGGCGCCGCGACATTGGGCATTCCCAGCAGCTCCGGCGTCCCCGCTGCCCTGGCCGATCTCACCGTGGTGGCTTCGTACAACGACCTCGTCTCTGTCGAGGCCGCCTTTCAGCGCTACCCAGGCGAGATCGCCTGCGTCTTCGTGGAGCCTGTCGCCGCCAACATGGGCGTCGTCCCACCGGAGCCTGGGTTCCTGGAAGGTCTTCGAGATCTGAGCCGCAGCCACGGCGCCCTTCTCATCTTCGACGAGGTCATCACCGGCTTCCGGCTCTCCTATCACGGCGCCCAGGGCCTCCATGGTATTCGGCCCGACCTGACCACCCTGGGCAAGGTCCTGGGGGGAGGCCTGCCCGTTGGGGCGGTGGGAGGCCGAAGAGAGCTCATGGAGATGCTGGCACCCACGGGTCCCGTGTACCAGGCGGGGACCCTCTCGGGGAACCCTATAGCCATGGCGGCGGGGATCTGTACCCTGGATGAGCTGCGCAGGTCGGACCCCTATCCTGCCCTCGAGGATTCCTCCCGTGCCCTCGTCAAGGGGCTGAGAGAGGCCGCCCACAACGCCGGGGCGACCATTACCATCAACGGGGTTGGCTCTCTCCTCACGGTCTTCTTCCAACAGGAGGTCCGGCCAGTCCGGTCCTGGGCGGAGGCGGAGCGCGTCGACCGCCCGGCCTACGCCCGTTTCTTCCACGCCATGCGGGAGAGAGGGGTTTACCTACCTCCCTCTCAGTTCGAGGCGTGGTTCCTCTCTGCGGCGCACTCGGAGCTCGACATCGCTCAGACGGTACAGGCAGCCCATCAGGCCTTTGCCGCCGCGGTGAGCGGCGCCGTGGCAGAAACATCGTCCCTTCGGGCAGGACAGGAGAGGTGAGGGAGGATGACACCAGGAAAAACAGCGGTAGACGAGTCGCGGCAGTTCGTGCGGTACGCGTTCTATAAGGTTGCTCCCGAATGGCGCCGTCTGCCGACGGAGGAGAGGGCACGGAGCAAGAGCGAATTCGAGAAGGTCGTGCGAGAGATCGCTCAGGAGACCCTCATCCGTCCCTACAGCCTGGTGGGCACAAGGGGAGACGTCGATTTTCTGCTCTGGGAGGCGGCGGACACTCTTGACGACTTGCACCAGGTCGCGGCCAGGCTCAACCTCACCCACCTCGGCCGGCACAGCGAGCAGCCCTACTCCTACCTCGCGATGACCCGGATGTCTCCCTACGTTGGCCGCAGCCACTACGAGGCCAGGGGACAGGAGCCCCTGAAGGTGCGCCCAACGGAGGCCAAGTACCTCTTCATCTATCCATTCGTGAAGACCCGCGAGTGGTACAAGCTCCCCCACGATTGGCGGCGCGTGATGATGGGGCAGCACGTCGCCATGGGGGGGAAGTTTCCCTCGGTGAAGATCAACACGGCCTACTCCTTCGGCCTGGACGACCAGGAGTTCATGGTGGCCTTCGAGACCGACTCCCCTTCCGATTTCCTCGATCTCGTCATGGAGCTGCGCGAGTCCCAGGCCTCCGCCTACACCTTGCGGGATACGCCGACCTTTAGCTGCATCGCCACGGACATCCAGAGCGCCCTGGATGCCGTCGCCGGCTGAAGGCGGGTCACATGCCTCAGCCCGCGAACAGGAAGGAAGATGTGAAGGCTCCTCAGCGAGAGATGACCGGCGAGGAGCGCATGCTGGCGGCCTGCCGGCTTCAGCCCGTGGACGCGACGCCCATCTGGTTCATGCGCCAGGCGGGGCGCTGCTTTCCCGAGTACCGGCGGCTCAGGGAGAAGCACGAGATCCTCGCCATCGCCAAGACACCGGAGCTGTGCGCCCATGTCACCCTGCTGCCGGTGCAGCGCCTCCACGTCGACGCGGCGGTGATGTTCGCCGACATCATGTTGCCTCTGGAGGGCATGGGAGTGCCCTTCTCCATCGAGCCGGAGATCGGCCCCATCATCCCCAACCCGATCCGCACCGAGGCGGACGTGGACAGAGTGCGCATCGTCAAGGCGGAGGAGGCGACACCTTACGTCTTTCAAGCCATCCGCATCATCCGAAAGGAATTGGAGCACGAGGCGGCCCTGGTCGGTTTTTCCGGCGCGCCCTTCACCCTGGCCTGTTACATGATCGAGGGGCGGCCGTCGCGGGAGTACGCCCATGCCAAGGCCTTCATGTTCAGCCGCCCTGACCTGTGGCACCGCTTGATGGACAAGCTCACCGAGGTCGTCGTCCGCTACATGCGAGCGCAGGTGGCGGCCGGCGTCCAGGTAGCACAGCTCTTCGACAGCTGGGTGGGGGTGCTCAGTCCCCAGCAGTACCGTGAGTTCGTTTTCCCCTACGTCCATCGCATCTTCGCCGAGGTGCGAGCCACGGGAGTCCCCAGCATCTACTTCGGTACCGGGGTCGCATCCCTCCTGGAGCTGATGGCCAGCGTGGGGAGCGACCTTGTGAGCGTGGACTGGCGGGTTACTTTGGACCAGGCGTGGGACCGAATCGGCCATGACCGAGGCATCCAGGGGAACCTGGACCCGACAACGTTGCTGGCGCCTTTCGAGGTTGCTCGAGAGGCCGCCCGCGACATCCTTCACAGGGCGGGCGGAAGACCTGGCCACGTCTTCAACCTGGGCCACGGCGTTTTGCCGGAGACCGACCCAGACGATCTGGCCCGCCTGGTCGAATTCGTCCATCGCCGCAGCCGATCCCCGCTCTCCGAAGCGGGCTGAATCGAGGGGAGGAAGAGCCTCATGAACTATGACGAACGGCCCCTGTTGGTCTACTGGGAGGTCACCCAGGCGTGCGACCTGGCATGCCGACACTGCCGTGCCGACGCCGTCCCCTGGCGCCATCCTCAAGAGCTGTCGACCGAAGAGGGCCAAGCCCTCTTGGACCGACTCGTAGGCTTCGGGCAGCCTCTCCCGCACCTCGTTCTCACGGGCGGCGATCCCCTGAAGCGGCCCGATCTCTTCGATCTTATCGCCTACGCCCGCGGACTCGGCTTCACTGTAGCGGTCACTCCCAGCGGCACCTCTCTCTTGACCGAGGGGATCGTCCGACGGATGCGCGAGGCAGAGGTGTGGATGATGGCTCTGAGCCTGGACGGGTCCACTCCCGAACGGCACGACGCGGTGCGTGGGGTCTCGGGGAGCTTCGATCGGACCGTCCGCGCGGCGCGCTGGGCCAAGACCTTCGGCCTCCCTCTTCAGGTGAACACCTTGGTCTGCGGGGAGACCCTGGGCGACCTCCCTGCCATTTACAGCCTCATCGCTGAGCTGGGCGGCGCCCAATGGGCCCTCTTCTTCCTGATCCAAACGGGGCGCGGTCGAGTCTTGCGGGAGGTCACCCCAGAAGAGAGCGAGGAGGTCATGGCCTGGGTCTACGGGACGGCCCAGCACGCCCCCTTCCGCATTCGGACCACGGAGGCCCCCCACTATCGAAGGGTCGCCCTCCAACGAAGCGCGTCTGAAGGGAAGGGAGGGCCCGCGGCACAGCCTGTCGTTCAGGTCCGAGGAGCCTTTGGTATCAGGGATGGCAACGGCATCATGTTCGTCTCCCACACCGGCCGCGTCTATCCCGCGGGCTTCTTGCCCGTCAGCGCCGGACACGTCCGGCGCGATGATCCCGTCGAGGTGTATCGGCGATCCCCTCTCTTTCTGGCCCTTCGAGATCCAGCGCGGCTGAGAGGCAAGTGCGGGCTGTGCGAGTTTCGCTACGTCTGCGGGGGCTCGCGGGCTCGGGCTTATGCCGCGACCGGCGATCCTTTGGAGAGCGATCCTTTGTGCCCGTATCAATCGGTTCGTTATTCGGCCGTGCCAGCTCTATCGGGAGGTGCGTGATGGACAAGACGAGGCTTAACGTCGCAATTGTAGGTGGAGGGGTCACGGGGCTCGCCACCGCTTACTATTTGGAGCAAGCTGCCAAGGCGGAAGGGTGGGACCTCCACGGTGTGCTTGTGGAGCAAGAGGGCAGCCTCGGAGGCAAGGCCCTCACCGTTGACGAAGGGGGGTTCCTCGTAGAGGGCGGTCCCGATGCCTGCCTCACACAAAAGCCGTGGGCTCTCTCTCTCGTCAAAGCCCTGGGGATGGAGGGGGAGATCGTCTTCCCTCGCGCCCAAGGAGTCTTTCTTCTCCACAGGGGCCAGCTTCACCCGATTCCGCAAGGGCTCATCGGTCCGGTGCCGACGCGTCCATCGGCTCTGTGGAGAGCCTCGTTTCTCTCGTGGCGCGGAAAGCTCCGCGCCAGCCTGGAGCCGCTTGTTCCCCGGAGGGCCTCTGGAGAAGACGAGGCTTTGGGGGCCTTCCTCCGTCGCCGTTTGGGGGCGGAGGTGGCCCGGCGGCTGGTGGAGCCCTTCACAGCAGGTGTCTATCTGGCCGACGCCGAACGGCTCAGCCTCCGCGCCCTCTTCCCCACTCTGGCCGAGTGGGAGCGGCACTACGGAAGCCTTGCCGGAGGACTTCGGGCCAGGCGAGGCCTTTCCCAGGCCCATCCCCCTTCCATGAACCCCTTCTTCTCCTTGAGGAGGGGCATGGCGTCCCTCCCCCAAGCGGTCGCTCGCCATCTCGACCGGTTTACTGTCCTCCTCGGTAGGCGCGCCCTCGGACTGGCGCGAACCGGGGATGAGAGGCGTTTCGGCTACCGACTGTTTCTCGAGGGAGGCGATCCCATCGAAGCGGATTTCGTCGTGCTGGCTATCCCCGCACCCTACGCTGCGGCTTTGGTGCGTTCCTTCGCCCCCTCGGCCGCTTCGCTTCTGGACCAGATGACCTTCGCATCCGCGGCAAGCGTCGGTCTGGCCTTCCGACGGGAGGACGTCGCTCATCCCTTGAACGGGAGCGGGTTCGTGGTGCCGCGGGGAGAGCCCTCTCCGATCACTGCCTGCACCTGGTCTTCTGCCAAGTGGGAGGGACGTGCCCCGCAGGGCTGGGTTCTCCTCAGAGCCTTCGTCGGATGGGCCGAGGATAGCTCCTTCCTGGACATGGACGACCCTGCTCTCATCAAGAGTGTGACTGGGGCGCTGCGGCCCTTGATGGGGCTCGCCGGCGAGCCGGAACACGCGTGGGTCCAGCGATGGCCTGAGGCCATGCCTCAGTATCGGGTTGGCCACCTGGCCTGGCTGGACCGCGTCGAGCATGCCCTGGCAGGCTATCCGGGTCTCTACGTGGCAGGCGCTTCCTATCGCGGCATCGGCATCCCAGATTGCGTGCGACAGGGAGAGGAGACGGCTCAGCGCCTTCGCCAGGCTGTCTCCCAACGTAGCAGAGGCGGGGAAGAGGCGTCCATCTCAGGGATCGGTCCTTCCCGCTCCGACCCGCCAAGGAGGTAGAACGTGTCCGAGGCTACAGCCGTCCTCCTCATGGCCTACGGTACGCCGAGGAACCTGGAGGAGGTGGAGCCCTACTACCGGTCCATCCGAGGCGGACGGGCGCCAACTCAGGAGGAGGTTCGGGACCTGACAGAGCGATATCGGAAGGTGGGCGGCAAGACCCCTATGCTGGAGATTACCCAAGAGGTGAAGGAAAGGCTGGAGCGCCGGCTGAATGCGGAGGGAGGCCCCTACCACGTCTACGTGGGAATGAAGCACTGGCATCCCTTCGTTCAGGAGGCCGTGGAACGCGCCGCCGCCGAAGGGGTGGAGCGCCTCATCGGCCTCCCTCTCACCCCTCACTATTCGGAGATGAGCATTGGCGGCTATCGCAGCGCCGTGATGGACGCCCTTGGCTCGCTCCCCCACCGATTCCCTGTAAGCTTCGTCGAGAGCTGGTACGCAAACCCCCTTTTCATCGAGGCCATAGCTCAAAGGATCCTCGAGGCGACCAGGGGCTTCCCATCAGCCGACTTGGCGAGTATCGAAGTGGTTTTCAGCGCCCACAGCCTTCCAAGAAGAATCAAGCAATGGAACGATCTCTACCCCGAAGAGCTGCGGCGAAGCTGCGAGGCCGTGGCCAAGGCTGCAGGATTGGCATCATGGCGGTTTACCTTCCAGAGCGCCGGCCATACGCGAGAGCCGTGGCTGGGGCCGGATATCATGGAGACCCTGGGCCTAGGAGAGCTCGGAAAGGCTGGGAAACAAGTCCTCATGGTGCCCATAGGATTCGTGACCGACAACCTGGAGATCCTCTTCGACATAGACGTCGAAGCCCAGGAGCTGGCCAAGGAGCTCGGCGTTCACCTGAGACGGACGGAGACCCTTAACGCCCACTCCGAGTTCATCGAAGCCCTCGCCGACATCGTCCTCCATGGAACAGGGGCGCGGGTTGTCGCACTGGACATCCAAGGCCAGGAGCCGTAGAGATCGTCCTGCCTGAGCGACATTCTTCACCTATCGCCCTACGGAGGCACCGCGCAGCCATCTTCGCCAAGACCGAGCTAAGCAGCGAGGAGAAGGCTACGGGGCTGGCTTGGGCACCCCCAGAGTTTGGAGGAATTCTGCTGCTCTCTGACGGCGTTGTTCCTCCTCCGCCTGACGCCGCAGGGCCTCCAACTCGTCAAACAAGCTGAAGCCACCGTGTAGCTCAAGGATTGGGCCTCCCCAGGCCCCACTTCACGAGGTCGAGGCCCCCGGTTGCCCTGCATCCTCGCCACGGCGGCCCGCCTGATGCCGCTGTCATCTCTCCCTCCCGATGCAGTGAAAACCCCCGGCTAGGGAGAGCTCGACAAAGGTGACGACCTTCGCGTGGGGAAATGTCAAGATTGGTGGGCCATACGGGATTCGAACGCTCTTACAGACTCAGTTGGGGCAAGCCAAAACAAAAGTGGTACCCCTGCCGGGACTCGAACCCGGGCATCCAGCTCCGGAGGCTGGCGCTCTATCCACCTGAGCTACAGGGGCACGCTCCTTACCCC
>JACQUM010000121.1 GCA_016210295.1 Chloroflexota bacterium
CTACGTGGGAACGGCCATTTACTTGGCCTCTGACGCCTCCGCCTTCGTGACTGGTGCCATCATTTCCGTCCGCGGCGGCTTTATGTAGTCTAGTGTCCCGTCTCTGAAATACGCTTACGAATTGTCCTTGCGAGGAGGCGGCAGCCGACGAAGCAACCTAGAGGCGGCGCGGACCCCGCAGCGAGATTGCCACGGCCCTCCTTCGTCGGGCCTCGCAATGACATTGGCAGTGAACTTCGGAGACACCACGCTAGGAGAGGGTACCGGCGCTACGCGGCCCCGCCCAGCCCCTCCTTGGCCCTCTGGGCGATCTGGGTGAAGGCACCGGGGTCTCGGACGGCCAGATCGGCGAGAGCCTTCCTATCGAGCTCCACGCCAGCCAGCTTGAGCCCGTGGATGAGCCGGCCGTAAGGGATGTCGTTGAGACGAGCAGCGGCGTTGATGCGGGCGATCCAGAGGCGGCGCATGTCGCCCTTTCGCTCGCGACGATGGGCGTAGGCATAGCTCCAGCTGTGGATAAGTGCCTCGTGGGCGCGCTTCCACAGCCGGTGTCGAGACCCCCATTGGCCTTTGGTGAGAGACCGGACTTCCTTGTGGCGGCGGCGTTGATAGGGGCCGCCCGTCGCGCGGGGCATAGGATTTCCCTCCTCTCCAGAGGCGTCGTTACAAGCCAGTGGGCAGCAGGCGGCGGAGACGCCCCGTGTCCACCTTGTGAACAGGCAGCTTCTGATGGTACAGGCGGCGTGTGCGGGCGGGCTTCCTGCGGCGCAGGTGGCTGCTCAACGCCTTCGCCCGCGCGAGCTTGCCCGTTCCTGTCAGGCTCAGGCGTTTCTTGGCGCCGCTATGCGTCTTGAGTTTGTACTTGGCCATTGGTGCCTTCTTCAACTTGCGGCGTGGAGTGGTCTTCCCCGCGGCCTTTGGTCGATTTCCCTTTCCGAGGTATCAGGACGATGTTCATGGCGCGTCCCTCCATCTTCGGAGGGCTCTCCACGATGGAGATGTCGTTGACAGGCTCTACGACCCGCCCCAAGAGGGCTATGGCCAGATCAGGGTAGCTCTGCTCCCGTCCCCGGAATAGGACCATGACCTTGACCTTATCCCCCTCTTCAAGCAGCTTTCGTATCGTTCGAACCTTGAAATCGACGTCGTGCTGTCCGATCTTGGGACGCAGCCGAATCTCGCCCAGGCCGCTGGTCTTGTGGGAGCGCCGCGCTTCCTTCTCTTTCTTGGACTGCTCGTACTGGAACTTGCCGTAGTCCATGATGCGGCAGACCGGCGGCGCGGCGTTGGGGGCTACCTCGACCAGGTCGAGCCCGGTCTCCTCGGCCCTGGCCAGGGCCTGAGCAAGAGGGACCACCCCCGGCCTTTCCCCCGATTCCGTGATGAGGAAGACCTCTCGGGCTCGGATGGTCCTGTTGATTCGGTACTCTTTAGGTATCCTTCTCTCCCATCAGCATGAAGTCGAGACGAAGAAAACTATACATGTCTGGACGCGCAAGTCAAGGTGCGCGAGTCGTTGTGGCCGCTAGTGTCGCGTCCTTGAGATGCGCTTACGAATTGTCATTGCGAGGAGGCGGCAGCCGACGAAGCAATCTGGAGGACGTGCGGCCTCCCCCAGCCAGATTGCCACGGCCCTCCTTCGTCGGGCCTCGCAATGACATTGGCAGCGAACTTCGAGGACACCACGCTAGGAGCGCTCCGCCACCGCCTTCCGAACGCCCGCCAGGAAACCTTCGATCTCCTGAGGGCCGGCGTCCTTGCCGTTGCGAAGCCGCACAGAAACGGTCCCCTCTCGGGTTTCCCTATCGCCCATCACCAGCATGTAGGGGACCTTTTGCATCTGGGCCTCCCGGACCTTCAGGTTCTTTCTCTCGTTGCGGTCGTCGAGGTGGACGCGGAGGCCGGCCTCGCGAAGGCGCGTCGCCACCGCGCGAGCGTACCCCGTATGGCGGTCGGCGATGGGGATGACGACGGCCTGAACGGGTGCGAGCCAGACGGGAAAGGCGCCGGCGTTGTGCTCCAGAAGGACCCCGAAGAAGCGCTCCAAGGAGCCGAGAATGGCGCGGTGGATCATGACCGGTCGCTGGAGGCTTCCGTCCTCGGCGACGTACTCCAGGGAAAAACGCTCGGGCAGGTTGAAATCGAGCTGGAACGTGCTGAGCTGCCACTCGCGGCCCAGGGCGTCCCGGATGAAGAGGTCGATCTTCGGACCGTAGAAGGCACCCTCGCCGGGGACCTCCTGGAAGGGGCGTCCGGAGGAGCGGAGGGCGTCCCGCAAGGCTGCCTCCGCCTGGTCCCACATCTCATCGGTGCCCAGGCGCTTGGGTGGCCTCAGCGAGAGAGTGAACCGTGGGTCTCCCAGGCCGAAGGCGTCGTAGGTCTCCCGCGTCATCCGCAGGATGAGGGCGATCTCCCCTTGGACTCGGTCCATGGGACAGAAGATATGGGCGTCGTCCTGCGAGAAGCTGCGCACGCGGGTGAGCCCGTGGGTGACCCCGGAGCGCTCGAAGCGGTGCAGACGCCCGAAGTCGGCGTACCGGAGGGGGAGCTCCCGGTAGGAGTGGAGCCGGGAGGTATAGATGAGGATGTGTCC
>JACQUM010000122.1 GCA_016210295.1 Chloroflexota bacterium
AACGTGGACACCGATCAGATCATGCCCAAGCAGTTCCTCAAGCGCATCGAGCGGACGGGCTACGGCCCTTTCCTCTTCTTCGACTGGCGTTTCCTTCCGGACGGCTCGCCCAACCCCGACTTCGAGCTGAACAGCCCGGCCTACCGAGGCGCGGCCGTTCTCGTGGCAGGCCGCAACTTCGGCAGCGGCTCCTCACGGGAGCACGCCCCCTGGGGCCTCCTGGACTACGGCTTCCGCGCCATCATCGCCCCCGGCTTCGGCGACATCTTCTTCAACAACTGCTTCCAGAACGGGATGTTGCCCATCGTCCTGCCCGAGGAGACGGTGCGGCGGATCATGGACAAGGCCAAGGCCCAGCCCGGCTACAGGCTGACCGTGGACCTGGAGCGGCAACAGGTCTACGATGGCCAGGGTTTCGTGGCCGACTTCAAAGTCGACCCCTTCCGTCGAGAGTGCCTCCTCAAAGGCCTGGACGACATCGGCCTGACGTTGCTCCAGGAGGACCACATTCACGCCTACGAGGAAAAAAGGGCCGCTCGGCTGGCGAAGCTGGGCCGGCGCTAGGCGATGGGCACCTTCCGCGTCCCCATCGAGATCGGCGACCCCCAGGGCCAGCGCTACGAGACCGTCCAAGCCCTGGTGGACACCGGGGCAACGTACACGACAGTCCCGGCCTCGCTCTTGCGCCGCCTTGGAATTGTGCCGCGCACACGGGCACCCTTCCGCCTAGCTGACGGGAGTCTACGCGAGATGGAGCTTGGCCAGACATGGATTCGTGTAGATGGGCACGAGGTCATCACGATCGTCGTCTTCGGCGACGAGGGCAGCGGACCACTCCTTGGAGCGTATGCCCTGGAAGGGTTGCTCTTGGCCCCGGATCCGGTAGGCCAGCGACTAGTCCCCGTCTCCGGCCTGCTCATGTGAGTGCCAAGAGTGGAGTATAAGATCGCCATCCTCGGCGGCGACGGCATCGGCCCAGAGGTCACCGCCGAGGCCGTCAAAGTCCTGCAAGCTATCGGCAAGCGGTTCGGCCACACCTTCTCTTTCCGGCAGGGGCTTGTCGGCGGCGTCGCCATAGATAACACGGGCAGCGCCCTCCCCCCGGAGACCCTCCGCATCGCTCGGGAGTCCGACTCCGTCCTCTTCGGCGCCGTGGGCGGCCCCAGGTGGGACGACCCCAAGGCCCCCACCCGCCCCGAGGACGGCCTCCTGGCCATCCGAAAACAGCTCCAGCTCTTCGCCAACCTGCGCCCCGTCAAGGTCCGGCCCCTCCTGGCCGGGGCCTCCCCGCTCAAGCCCGACCTGCTGGAGGGGGTGGACCTGGTCGTGGTGCGGGAGCTGACCGGCGGCCTCTACTTCGGGAGGCCCAAGAGGCGCTGGCAGACCTCCCGCGGGCGCCGCGCCGTGGACACCCTTTCGTATAAAGAGGACGAAATCGCCCGCGTGCTGCGGGTGGGCTTCGAGCTGGCGCGGGGCAGGCGCAAAAGGCTCGCCTCGGTGGACAAGGCCAACGTCCTCGCCTCCTCCCGCCTGTGGCGGGAGATCGCTACGGAGCTCTCCCGCGACTACCCCGACGTCGAGCTCCGCCACCTCCTGGTGGACACCTGCGCCATGCAGCTCGTCCAGCGCCCCCGCGACTTCGACGTCATCGTGACGGAGAACATGTTCGGCGACATCCTCACCGACGAGGCGGCGGTCCTGGCGGGCTCCATGGGGATGCTCCCCTCGGCCAGCCTGGGGACCAGACAAGGGGACAAGCCGGGCGGTGGGAGGTTCGGGCTGTACGAGCCCATCCACGGCTCGGCGCCCGACATCGCCGGAAAGGAGATCGCCAACCCCCTGGCCGCCATCCTGAGCGCCGCGATGCTCCTGCGCCTCTCCCTGGGGCTGGAGCGAGAGGCGGCTGCCGTGGAGACCTCCGTGGACACCGTGCTGGCCGATGGCTACCGCACGCCGGACATCGCCTCGCCGGGGATGAAGCAGGTCGGCACCCAGGAGATGGGGCGGCTGGTGGTCGAGCGGACCCGACCTTAGAGGGGCCTATCCCCCTCCCCTCGCGTCGAAGCCTTGCTATACTCCAAATAGAATGTACAGAGTCACTGCCGTTCTCCTGCTCACCGCCCTCTTCGCAGGCGCCCTTGGCCCTATCTACGACCATCACTACGCGGAGCGGAGCCCTTCCCATTCCCACCTCAGCTACGGGACCTCCCCAGCGCACCGCGTCGAGAGGTACCAATCGCCCCACCAGGACACGGGGACAAAACCCCTCGTCGATCCCTCTCAACCCGTCGTCGTCCCTAGCTACGATGGCGGCCCCGCTGCCGCGGACGCTTCCCTTCCTGCTCCCGCCTTTCAGCACTATCAGCGGCCAGAGCCCTTTCTGCTGACTTTTTCTCTGTTCTCTACCCTCGTCTCCTATCTCTCGCCTCCCCCATCCTGCTTGGACGAGCCTCCTCGGCTGTCCCTCTAGCCGCCTGAGAGGGGATAAACGCCCCTCTCCGCCCGTCGTTACACCTGTTTCCGGCAGACTATCCAGGTCTCGTCGGAAACGACCACTCCTGAGGGACGATCGTGGGAAAAGCGCTCCGAAAGCCTCTGTTCCGTCTTGCTTTTGCGTTCGTCGCAGGCGCGCTCCTGCTTGCGCCGCTGCCTCGCCTCGCCCTGGCCAACGGGGGCAGCTTCCCCATCTTCGCCGACACCGTGGGGCCCTACAGAGTAGTGGTCGGCGTCGCACCGCGCTCACCAACGGTAGGCTTCGTCCACCTGAGCATCGTCCTCGCCGATGCAAAGATAGATATAGGCGTCACCGACGCCATCGTGACTATCGTGGGGAAACTGCCAGGAGTAACAGGAGCCGATGTTGGCCCCGTAGGCGCCACTAGCTCCTTCTTCGCTTCCTCCATCTACGACGCCAATGTCCCCCTGGGCGAGGAGGGGGAGTGGGCCCTAGCGATCACCGTCAGCCGGCCCTTCGCCCAAACGCCCGTCGAGCCGGTCGTCTTCACCGTGCCCTTGAGAGTGAGCAAGGCAGGGGGACTGGAGGGAGGCGGTCTCGTACTTGTAGGGGCCGTCCTCGTGGCAGGAGCGGCGGTGGGATGGTTTCTTCGGTCCAAAACCCTTCGACAAAGACCTTCTCGCAGATAAACGAAAGGAGAGAAACATGTTCCGAGTCCCGACCGTAGTAGTCGCCCTCGCAGTTTCGCTGGCCCTCGCTTCCTGCGGCGCGCCCGCGGGCCCCCAGTCAGTGCAGTTCGACCTCGCCTATCAGAACGGGAAGCTGAACAAAGAGACGTTCACCGCCAGGCAAGGCGACTCGGTAGTCCTGAAAATCAAGACCGACACCTTCGGGGAGTTCCACCTGCACGGCTACGACCTCGAGACCGATATCGCGCCCGACGAACCTGGCCAGATCTCCGTGACCGCCGACGCCACGGGGAAGTTCAAGATCACCTTCCACGAGAAGGACCCTAACAGCCAGGACCAAGAGGGTGAAGTGGAAGGGGAGGAAGAGGAAAACGCGATCGGTTTCCTGGAAGTGCAGCCCAGGTAGACCGCCATGTTGAGAGTCCTTCGATACACTCCCCTCCTCCCCCTCCTTTTCGCCTTCCCGAGGACGGCCTCCGCCCACGCCTTCGGGGAGCGCTACGACCTCCCCGTACCTCTGGGCCTCTACCTGGCCGGTGCCGGGGCGACCGTGGCGGTCTCCTTTCTCCTCATCGGCCTCTTCGTCAAGGGTAGCCCCGGAGCCCGGGGCTACCCTCGCTACAACCTGCTGCACCTCCCGTGGGCACGGGCCCTGGTCGCGCGTCCCTTCATCCTCCTCCCGCTGCGACTCGCGTCGGTAGCGTTGCTAGTCCTGGTGCTTGTGACCGGCCTGGTAGGCGACCAGAGCCCTGCCGCCAACCTGGCGCCCACCTTTGTCTGGATCGTCTGGTGGATCGGGCTCGGATTCCTGGTTGCGCTGGTGGGGGACGTGTGGGCAGCGCTCAACCCCTGGAAAGCAGCCTTCGAAGCCCTCGAAGGGCTCTTTGCCCGGCTTACCAAAGGACAGCCTCTCTCGCTGGGGATACACTATCCCCCGCGATTCGGCGTGTGGCCCGCCTTCGGCGTCTTCTTTATCTTCCTGTGGATGGAGAACGTCATGCCGGGCTCCGCCGTCCCGCGGAGCATAGCTCTCCTGGCCCTCGCCTACTCCCTGTACACCTGGACCGGCATGCTCCTCTTCGGGAAACACGTTTGGCCGCGCTACGGAGAGGGCTTCTCGGTATTCTTCCGCTTCCTGGCGCGGCTCGCCCCCACGGAGGTGCGGACTCTCGACCGGACAGTCTGCCAGGAGTGCCCCCTGGGCTGCCGTGTCGAGAGCGGCGAGTGCATCAACTGCCTCCGCTGCTTCGCGGCCACGCAGAGACGGGAGGTGAACTTGCGCCCGCCTGCCATCGGCCTCATCCACGAGAGCGTCCAGGGTCCGGACGAGGTGTCCTTCGTCCTCCTCATGCTGGCGGGCGTCACCTTCGACGGGTTCAACGACACCCCGCTTTGGATCACCATCGCAAGCTCCTTCGTCCCTTATCTCTCTTTCCTGCCCGGTGACTTCCTTCTCGTTGCCATCGGCACACTGGGGCTCGGCGGCCTCCTGGCGCTCTTCTTGGGAGGGTATGCCGCCGTCTCCTGGCTCATCCGCTCCCTCTCCCGAGACCCCGGCTCCCTCCAGCGAGTCATGTGGAGCTTCGTCTTCACCCTGGTCCCCATCGCCTTCGCCTACCACGTCGCCCACTACCTCTCCTTCCTGCTCATTCAGGGACAGCTCCTCTTCCCTCTCCTCTCCGATCCTTTCGGCTACGGGTGGGACCTCTTCGGCACCGCGGGCTACAAGGTGAACATCGGCGTCATCAACGCCAGAACCGCGTGGTTTGTCGGGATCGGCGCCCTCGTAACAGGGCACATCGTCGCCGTCTACCTC
This sequence comes from Chloroflexota bacterium, assembly GCA_016210295.1. Taxonomy (GTDB): domain Bacteria; phylum Chloroflexota; class Dehalococcoidia; order UBA6926; family JACQUM01; genus JACQUM01. The sequence goes on from JACQUM010000122.1 coordinate 4,961, forward strand.
TCCCATCTGGTGGCCCTGCGCCAAAACATGCAGCGGAGTCTCGCCCTTCGTGGCCAGTACCCCATGTTGGCCCTCATGGTCTCCTATACGGTCATCAGCCTGTGGATCCTGGCCCAGCCCATCGTGAAGGAATGAGGGGCCTCAAGTTGACACCTCCCGCCAGGAGCGGTATCCTCGCACAAGAAGGCGTTGACGGAGACGAGTAGGAGGGCGCAAGCCCCGCTCAGCGAATCCGGGATGGTGGAAGCCGGACGCGGGGGTCCCCTCCGAACATCCCTCCCGAGCCGCCGCCTGAAACCCTGATAGGGGAGTAGACGCGGACGGAGTCGCCCACCGTTAGAGGGGCGCGGGCATCATCCGCCGTAGGCGGACGTGACCCAAGAGAGCGTTCCCGCCAACGCGGGAAAAGAAGGGTGGTACCGCGGGAGCTTGAGCCCCGTCCCTTGTGGACGGGGCTTTTTGTTTCCCCAGGAAGAGAGAAGGAGGCCGCCATGGCCCAGATCATGCTCTACGACACGACCCTGCGGGACGGGACCCAGCAGGAGGGCATCTCCCCTACCCTCCAGGACAAGCTGGACATCACGGTGAAGCTGGACGCCCTGGGCGTCCACGTCATCGAGGGCGGCATGCCCGGCGCCGTCCCCAAGGACACCGACTACTTCCGGCGCGTCTGGGAGCTTCCCCTGCGCCACGCCCGCATCGCCGCCTTCGGCTCGACGCGGAGGGCGAACACACCCGTCGCCGAGGATGCCAACATAGCCGCCCTCGTGGAGTCCAAGGCGCCCATCTGCACCCTGGTGGGGAAGAGCTGGGACCTCCACGTCATCCGCGTCCTGGAGACGACCCTGGAGGAGAACCTGCGGATGCTCGCCGACTCCATCTCCTACTTGAAGGAGAAGGGTCGAGAGGTCTACCTGGACGCGGAGCACTTCTTCGACGGCTTCCGGGAGAACCCGGAGTACGCTCTCCAGTGCCTCAAGACCGCCGCGACCGCCGGGGCCGACTACCTGGTCCTCTGCGACACCAACGGCGGCACCCTCCCCAGCCAGATCGCCAGAGTCGTGGACGCCGTGCGGGCCGCCGTTCCCACACCCGTGGGGATTCACGCCCACAACGACGGCGAGATGGCCGTGGCCAGCAGCCTGGCGGCCATCGAGCACGGGGCCACCCAGGTCCAGGGGACCATCAACGGCTACGGCGAGCGGTGCGGCAACGCCAACCTCTGCTCCATCATCCCCACCCTCCAGGTGAAGATGGGCATTCAGGTGGTCTCCCCCGAGCAGCTCGCCAACCTGAGCGAGACGGCCAAGGCCGTCGGCGAGCTCCTCAACGAGGAGGTGGGCCCCTCCCAGCCCTACATCGGGCGGAGGGCCTTCACCCACAAGGCGGGCTTCCACGCCTCAGGGGTCGCCAAGGTCCAGCGCAGCTACGAGCACATGGACCCCACCCTCGTGGGCAACGCCCGGCGCGTCCTCGTCTCCGAGCTGGCGGGGCGGAGCAACGTCCTCTACGTGGCCCGGCAGATGGGCATCGAGCACCTGGTCCAGGACAGCGCCCAAGCCAGGAAGGTCCTCGACAGCATCAAGGCCAACGAGGCCCAGGGCTTCCAGTACGAGGAGGCCGAGGCCTCTTTCGAGCTCGTCGTCCGGCGCGCCGCCGGAAACTACCAGCCTCCCTTCCGGCTGGAGGACTTCATGGTAGTGGTGGAGAGGCACCGCCGCGCGGCGGTGCTGCAACCCAGCGACGACGCTCTTCTCTCCGAGGCCATGGTGAAGGTCTGGGTGGACGGCGAGCTGTACCACAACGCCGCCGAGGGCAACGGCCCGGTGAACGCCCTGGACAACGCTCTCCGCAAGGCACTGCGGGAGAAGTACCATGAGATCGACAAGGTAGCCCTGGTGGACTACAAGGTGCGCATCCTGAACGAGAGCGGGGGCACCGGCGCCGTGGTGCGGGTCCGCATCGAGTCCACGGACGGCGAGATGGTCTGGCGGACAGTTGGCAGCTCTACCAACATCATCTGGGCCTCCTGGCTTGCCCTCACCGACAGCCTGGAGTACTGGCTGCTCAAGAGCATCCCGGCGCTGGCGGCCACATCGGGCCACCCTTCGTCCTAGCAGGGTGCTGAAAAAGGGGAGTCCAGTCCCGAGAAATCGGGATTGGCAGTCCGCCGTAGGCGGATGGGGTTGTCCCCCAGCTTCTTATCTTTCCCCCCCCTCAGGGAAAAGGGAACAGGGGGTAATGGTAGCGGCCCCGCCCGTCGTTCGACAGGCTCACCATGAGGGGCCTGTATGTCATCCTAAGCCCCGATGCAGTCGGGACGAAAGACTCCCAGCGACAAAGGGTTCGGGGCTAGCCTGAAGCGGGCAGGGGTCCCGCGGCGCGCTGGGCCTGCCGCTCGGGAGCCCTCTGGGTAGCCAGAAGGAAGCCGGCAAACATCAGCGTGGCGGCGATAAGCTCACCCAGATACAGGTACTCTCCGATCCCCAGTCGCGTCAGGGAACTGGCGGAGCCGATGGAGATGGCTCCCACGGCGATGAGGACGTTCCCCCACATTCGGTTCATGAGGGTCTTCTTGCGCCAGAAGAGCCACGCGGAGTAGATGGCCCCTCCCACAAGGGCAACGAGACCGTAGATGTTGAAGATAGGCGTGAGGCTGCGAATCCAGGCACCGGTGGGAAGGATCTCCCGGTATAGCTCGCTGAGGATCACGGGTGCGGCGACTCCGGCGGTGTTCAGAGGAAGCGTCAACATCCCCACCATGCCTACCAGGGAGAGGACTACAAGGACGGCCGCGCTGACGTGGGCGAAGGGGCGCTTGGCCAGAAGGTAGATCGTTCCCTGGCCGATCCAGCCGGCGTTCAGCATGGCCCCGAAGAGGTACCAGGCGAGAAACACCGTAGGGCTCCAGGCGAGGATGGAGTAGGCCTCGGCGAAGCTTCCGATGCCGAACATGGTCAGGCCGATGCCCCAGAGAAGCAGGTGGGGCAAGCGTCGCCGCCAGTACCGTCGGAACACGACGACCGCGAAGGAGGCCATCACCCCCGTCGAGAGGAATGGCAGCACTTCGTTCAACGGCATCTCTGTTCCCCCTTCACGTTGTATTGTCCGCCCACTTCCGCCTCCCCCTGAGGGCCTACTTGTAGGGGATGAGCCCGACGGCGATGCCCAGGGCGAAGAGGACGAGGCCTACGGTGATGGTGCCCAGGAGAACGAAGACGACGGGAGGCAGGATGTCGGAGACGGCGCTCCCATTCCTCTTGACTGTTCTCCAGTCCCTGGGGAGCTTGATCAGCCACCCGCCCACGGCGTATGCCTCCGGCACAACAAATCTATGTATATCTGGGAAACCCTGCCAGAAATACTCCGCCTTCACCCTACCACCGCTTCTTGGGAATGTCAACCGCCTGTGCGCCGTCTGATGACTGAGGAGCATTTCTCCTCGCGGCACCGCTGGGCCAGCTATAATAGGAGGACGATTCTTCGGGGAGGCGCCGTGACCATCGGCAAGCAGATTCGCTTGACCAGCCTGGCCCACTGCGCGGGTTGAGCCGGCAAGCTCGGCCCCGCCGAGCTTGCGCAGGTTCTGCGCCGTCTGCCACAGACCGTCGATCCCAACCTGCTGGTCGGGTGGGAGACGGGGGACGATGCTGCCGTCTACCGTCTGACCGACGACATCGCCCTGGTCCAGACGGTGGACTTCTTCCCGCCTGTCGTTGACGACCCGTACGGCTACGGGACTATCGCCGGCGCCAACGCGCTCAGCGACGTCTACGCCATGGGAGGACACCCCCTGCTCGCTCTCAACGTCGTCGCCTTTCCCAAGGAGATGGACACGGCCATCCTGGGCGAGATACTGCGGGGCGGGCACGAGAAGGCTCTCGAGGCAGGCGTCCTCATCGTGGGCGGCCATACCATTGACGACCCGGAGCCGAAGTACGGCCTGGCGGTAACGGGGCTCGTCGCGCCGGGCCATTTCGTCCGGAACGTGGGGGCAGTGGCGGGAGACCGGCTCGTGCTGACGAAGCCTCTGGGCATGGGCATCCTAACGACGGCGCTCAAGGCGGGCCTCCTTTCTGAAGAGACCGTGGAGAAGATTACGAACATCATGGCGAACCTCAACCGCGACGCCTCGGAGGCGATGATCGAAGTAGGCGTCCACGCCTGCACCGACGTCACCGGCTACGGGTTGATCGGGCACCTGAACGGGATGCTTCAAGTCGGCGCTATCGGGGCGCGCCTGCGCCTCGCAGACATCCCCGTTGTTCCCGAGGCGTGGGAGATGGTGGACCGCGGCGCCGTTCCCGGCGGGACGGGGCGGAACATGACCTTCTTCGAGAAGCGCGTCCGCTGGGACCCATCCATCAGCGTCGACGCCCAGACCATCCTCTACGACGCCCAGACCTCCGGAGGCCTGCTGATGGCGGTGGCACCGGAGAAGGAGGCGGCGCTGCACGCTGCCCTGCGCGCCCGTGGCGTCCACGCCCAGACGATAGGCGAAATCATCAAGGGCGAAGGCGTCTCTGTGGTCCCATGATGGGAGACGAAGACGGGAGGAGACGTTGATCACCCTGCCCCGGCGCTTCGCAGACGAGATCATCGCGCACGCTCGTGGGGAAGAGCCCAACGAGTGCTGCGGCGTCCTGGCCGGCAGGGACGGCGTCGTGACAAAAGTCTATCGGGTGACCAATGCCGAGCACAGCCCTTACCGCTACAACATGGACTCCCGGGAGTTCTTCCAGGTGATGAGAGACGTGGAGAAGAGCGGCTGGGAGATGTGGGGCTTCTACCACTCCCACACCCATACCCCCGCCTACCCTTCTCAGACGGACAGGAACCTCGCCTCCTGGCCCGATTCCTACTACCTCATTCTCTCGTTGGAGGACAAGCAGGCCCCTGTTCTGCGCGCCTTCCGCATCATCAACGGGGGCGATGTTGCAGAGCACCCCATCACCATCGAGCCGTAGCCCTTGTCCCTCCCGATCTTCGTTGCATTCGCCGGGTCAGCGCTGGGGCTGGCGTCGGTGGCGGGCCTCTCCGTCTGGTACTGGCTGACCGTCGTGCCCGATTTCTACGAAGGGGACACGGCCTACGGGTTCATCGCGCTGGTGGGCACGGCGGCCGTCTCCTATATAGCAATTTCGGTGGGGGCCCTGTGGCGAAGGCGAAGGAGGGGGCTGGGCCTGGGTGCCATGGCAGTCGCCAACGCCGCGATAGGGGCGATCGCCTGGGCTACGATGGGGGGCGGGATGGGCGCGGTGCTCTTGCCCAGCCTCCTAGTGACCCTCCTGGCCCTCTTCCTTCAGGAGAAGGCTCCGGCGGTCTAGCAAGGGTGAGTGGCTTGACCCCGCACCCCGTCAGTCCCGAGAAATCGGGACTGCACCCCCTCACTCGTGGTGGGCTTATCGAAGGGTGAGCCCTTTGTTCCTCAGGGCAAAATCCGCGAAGGGTCTCGGACTCGGCATCACAGGTGAGACGCCCACAGGTATTGGCCACGCCTCCGAATTTGCCCGCGGCAACCGAGCACACAAACGTGACAACGTTATTCCGCGCAAAGGGAGGGGAAATACCGCTGGGTAAAGCCGTACGACTCGCTAGGTGGCGGGAGCTGGCTCGGAAACCGGCGCGGCGAAGAGGTCCCGCAGGTCCTCGCCCTCGATGCTTTCCACCACCATCAGCTTCTCAGCGATCTGCATCAGCTTGGCCCGACTGGCGGTCAGCAGGTTTTTCGCCGTGGCAAAGGCACTGGTGATAAGGCGCTGGACCTCGCTATCAATCTCGTCGGCGACCTTTTCCCCGTAGTCCCGCTGCTCGGTGATCTCTCTGCCCAGAAAGATCATCTCCTCCCTCTTGCCGAAGGTCCGGGGGCCTAGCTTGTCGCTCATGCCGTAGGTGGTCACCATCTTCCGGGCGATCTGAGTCGCCTTCTCGATGTCGTTGGAGGCGCCGGTCGTGACGTCTCCGAAAGTAAGGAGCTCCGCCGCGTGGCCGCCCAGGGAAGCCGTCATGGCATCGATGAACTGGGCCCTGCTCCAGAGATGGCGCTCCTCCTCCGGCAGGAAGCGCGTGTAACCGCCCATGAGGAAGCGGGCCACGATGGAGACCTTCACCACAGGGTCGGCGTTGGGAAGCAGATGTGCCACTAGGGCGTGGCCCGCCTCATGGTAGGCCACGATCTTCTTCTCCTTGGGGCTGATGACCCGGCTCTTGCGCTCCGGCCCCGCCACCACCCGCTCCACTGCCTCGGCGAACTCGTCTGGGCCGATGACCGTCTTGCTGCGGCGAGCGGCCAGAATGGCAGCCTCGTTGACCAGGTTGGCCAGGTCGGCGCCGCTGAACCCTGACGTCTCCTTCGCTATCTTGTCCAGGTCTACCTCCTGCGCCAGGGGCTTCCCCTTCACATGGACGTCCAGGATCCCCCTTCTGCCCCGCACGTCGGGCAAGTCCACCACCACCCGGCGATCGAAGCGGCCAGGCCGGAGAAGGGCCGGGTCCAAGATGTCGGGGCGGTTGGTGGCGGCCAGGACAATGACGTTGGTGGAGCTATCGAAACCGTCCATCTCCACGAGGATCTGGTTCAGGGTCTGCTCGCGCTCATCGTGGCCGCCGCCGAGGCCAGCTCCACGGTGCCGACCGACGGCGTCGATCTCGTCCACGAAGACGATGGCCGGAGCGGCCGCCTTGGCCTTTTTGAAAAGGTCTCGCACCCGGCTCGCCCCGACACCCACGAACATCTCCACGAACTCGGAGGCCGAGATGCTGA
>JACQUM010000123.1 GCA_016210295.1 Chloroflexota bacterium
ATCCTCGGCACAGCCATCCGCCCCTGCCCCCCCACCACCAGTAGCCACGCCCCGATTTTATCGGGGCTCGCAACGACGGGGGGATCGCCTCGTTGTTCGCATCCCCGTGGTGGGCCAATGGGACAGTACTCGAACTCTCTGCGGCCTGACCTTGTGCCTCGGTTGAGAGAACTCTTGGCCCGCTAGGTTCTCGCGTCGGTGTCCTACCGCACGGGGCACGCGCGCCACGCCATCCACATGGCTCGGCGCTACGACACTCAAGAAGCGGTGGAGCGCTTCGAGAGCGGGGCGGAGCTGGCAGGATGGTTAAGGTGTAGGCCGGTCTGGGCTTGACTTTTGTTTCGGGGGGGGAGAATCAGACAAACCGAAGGAAAGGGGGGAAAAAAGATGAGAAGGATAATTATAGTTGTGTCTTCGACCTTATTCCTAGCTATCGTCCTAACGGCAGTAGCTTACGCCAACGACGTGAAGCCACCGCTAAGCGCCACCGTTTCCCTGACTAGTAAGACATTCAACATCAATGGCCATACCTACGGTGGCCTAAAAGGTGCTGGTGTCACTGTGCCCTTCGACGCTGGCGCTTACACGTGGACGATAACCAACAATGACAAGGTCCGCCATACTTTTGAGGTGGAGAATGAGATCACCGACACCGAGTTGCCATTAAACGGAGGTGGGGCGACGATTCTCAACTTCCCCAAGGGGGGACCCTCCCAGACCGCAACCCTTACCTTGGTGGAATCCGGCACCAGCAGGTACAAGGTTTACTGTACGTTGCACGAGAAGGTCGGTATGTTCTTCTTCTTAGACAATACTCCTTAGATCCTGTCTCGTCTCCCTAAGTGAGCCTGCTGCCTTAGGGCCTTTGTTAGCCCTTCGGGAAACGCCACTTTAGAACATTCTTCCTGGCGCGGGTGTGCGACGTGGTGGGCCAAACGGGACTCGGACCTCTCGTCTCTTCTGCCATCCCATAGCAGTCCTACTGCATCAACCAGAAGCTCGCCTTCGACAGGCCCTTCGTCCGCCATCGGCGGATCAGGGCAGGCCCAAGACGAGCGGGGGCCTACCTCTCCTCCGGCTCGGCGAAGTGCCACACGGTGCCCCGGGGCGTATCCTCCAGAATGACGCCCAACTTCGTCAAACGGTCTCGCAGCCTGTCCGCCGCGGCGTACTGCTTCTGGGCGCGCAGCTCGCTTCGCGTCTCGATGAGAAGCTGGACGAACGGCCCGACCTCCTTCCGGTCGCCACCAACCTCCTCGAAGGTCAGGCCGAGAACCTCCCCCGTTTCGCGCAGAGCCTGGCGTGCCGTCTGGACCGCGTGCGTCCCCTCCTCAGCCCCGCGGTTGATCTCCCGCGCCAGGTCGAAAAGGGCGGCCAGCGCCTGAGGCGTGTTCAAATCGTCGTCCATCGCCTCGTAGAAACGCTGAGTGAAGGGCGCGGGGTCCAGGACAGGACCCCCGCCGGACAAGTCTCCCTTCGCCGCGCGCTGGAGCCGTGCCGCGCCACGGCGCATCCCGCTCAAGCTCTCCTCGCTCCACAGCAGAGGGCGCCGGTAATGAGAGCTCAGCACGAAGAGACGAAAGGCGTCGGAACCGTAGCGAGACACGACCTCCTGGATGCCCACCAGGTTGCCCAGAGACTTGCTCATCTTCTCTTCGCCTATCTGGAGCAGGCCGTGGTGAAGCCAGAGGCGGGCAAAAGGGGAAACGCCCGTGAACGCCTCCGCCTGCGCGATCTCGTTCTCGTGGTGGGGAAAGATCAGGTCCTGGCCGCCCCCGTGGATATCGAGGCTCGGCCCGAGGTGATGGAGCGCCATGGCAGAGCATTCGATGTGCCAGCCCGGGCGACCCGGGCCCCAGGGGCTCTCCCACTGAGGCTCTCCAGGCTTGGCCGCCTTCCACAGCACGAAGTCCAGTGGGTCCGCCTTCCCCTCGCCCTTCGCCACTCGGGCGCCCGCTCTCATCCCCTCCAACGTGCGTTTGGAAAGCTCCCCGTAGGCGGGGAAGGAGCGCACCCGAAAATAGACGTCGCCTCCCGCCGCGTAGGCGTGCCCCTTGGCGATGAGCCCCTGGACGATCTCCAGGATCTTGGGAACCTCCTCGGTCGCACGAGGGTACGAGTCGGCACGCCGGACGTTCAGCGCGTCCATGTCCTCGAAGTAACGCCCGATGTAACGCGCCGCCATCTCCGCCGGTGGAATGCCCTGGCGGCGGGCGTGCTCGATGATCTTGTCGTCCACGTCGGTGAAGTTCTGGACGTGACGCACCCGGTAGCCCCGG
>JACQUM010000129.1 GCA_016210295.1 Chloroflexota bacterium
CCGCATACCACTGCCACTTGCCTGTCCTGGCGGCCTGCATGATGCTGGCAGCAGCCAGGAGCAGGGTGAAGGACAGGAGCGCATCAGGTTCGTTGCGACTGTCAATCACGACGCTCGCCGGGATGACAGCCAGCAGCAGCGCCGAGGCGGCGGCAGCCAAGCGTCCAAAGGCCGGCTTGATCGCGAGATACAGCACGAGGATGGAGGCGGTGCCCATCAGCACTTGTGGCAGGGTCACCGTCCACGCCTCAACCCCCCAGATCGCTGCGGGGATGCTGTCGATCCAGAAGGCCACCGGGGGTTTATCGACGGTAACCACGCCACCTGGGTCGAAGGAGCCGAAGAAAAAGTTCTTCACGCTCGTGAGCATCGAGGCCGTGGTGGCCGTGTAGTAATTGTTGTGGAAATCGCCCAGACGCGCGAAGCGCAGCCAGGCGCCGAGCGCCACCGCCAGCAACAGCCAGCCGCCCACACATCGTAAGAGGGCGCTCGGCCGAGGAGCTGATCCCCATCGTTCGGCCAGGGCTGAGCGAATCCCCTTCGAACGATCCACCATCGCCATAGTCTCAACGATACACGAGCCGTGGGGTGCCTGTCAGTCGTCAAATCCCCATGTCGCGAACATTGCCTCTTTACCGACTTCAAGGCACCTCAATCTGGTCAATCCCTACCACAGCGAGGATGCAACTATTGCCCGGCTTGGGCCGCCTTACCCGTTTAATGACTGGCGCTGGCCCGAGAATACTACAGGTATTGCTAAGCTTGTCCTTTCCCAAGCTCGCCATGGGCGACCCCCAGACCCCTGGCAGGGGCGTCACTCCTTCGGTCTCGTCACGACTCTCCGCCTCCGCTATCATGGGAAGACAGTCGTCTGTCTACGCAGGGCTTCGGGAGAATCCAATGCGCGGAGTAGATGCTCTCCCAGTCTTTCCCACCGCCGCCCGGGTGAACGGCAAGGGGCACCTGGAGATGGGCGGTGTGGACGCCGTGGAGCTGGCCGGCACCTTCGGCACGCCCCTGTACGTCTGCGACGAGGCGACTCTCCGAGAGGCGGCCCAGGAGTTCCGGCGAGAGTTTGAAGCCCGCTATCCCCAGGTCCAGGTCGCCTACGCCTGCAAGGCCTTCGCCAACGTCTCCCTTGCCCGTCTCCTGGCGGAGGAGGGACTGGGGTTCGACGTGGTGAGCGGCGGCGAAATCGCCGTCCTGAAGGCGGCGGAGCTACCGCTGGACGGCGTCTACTTTCACGGAAACAACAAGGCCGCGGCGGAGCTGCGCCTGGCCGTGGACTCCAGCGTCGGCCGCATCGTGGTGGACAATCTGCATGAGCTGGGGCTTCTGGAGAGGGTCCTGGAGGAGGCGGACCGCTCGCAGAAGGTCCTCCTCCGCGTCTCGCCCGGAGTCGACCCGCACACCCACAGCCACACGACCACCGGCGTCCTGGACAGCAAGTTCGGGTTGACTATCGCGACGGGACAGGCGGAGGAGGCTCTTGCACAGGCCCTGCGCTCGCCCAGGATCGAGGTCGCGGGCCTCCACTTTCATCTCGGCTCGCCGGTGTGGGAGACCGCCCCCTACGCCGAGGCGATCGCCGTTACCCTGGACTTCGCCCACGCGATGGGGCGCAAACATGGCTTCGTTCTCAAGGAGTTCAGCCCGGGCGGCGGGTTCCCCGTCCGCTATCTGATGAGCGACCCGGAGCCCTCCGTGGCGACCTACGCCCGTGTGCTTTGCGACGCTTTGCGGCAAGGATGCGAATACCGAGAGATGCCCCTACCCCGGCTATCCATTGAGCCGGGGCGGGCCGTCGTCGGGCGGGCGGGGGTGGCCTTCTACACCATCGGCGCGAAGAAGGAGATTCCGAACCTTCGGACCTACGTCGCCGTGGACGGGGGCATGGGAGACAACATCCGCCCCGCCATCTACGGGAGCCGCTACGAAGCGGTCTTGGCGAACCGCATGGGAGAGCCGGAGACAGGGCCAGTCACCATCGCCGGGAAGTATTGCGAGTCGGGGGACGTCCTTGTGCGCGATTGCTTCCTTCCCGCACCTCGGCCCGGAGACATCGTTGCCATCCCGGTCTCCGGCGCCTATTGCCTCGCCATGTCTTCCAACTACAACGCGATGCCGCGACCGGCCGTCCTCCTGGTAGGAAACGGCAGGGTGCGGTTGCTGCGTCGCCGGGAGACATACGACGACCTCCTGCGAGCGGACCTTCTCTAGAAAACCCCGAGGCCAGCGATGCCGTGGACTGTGCCCGTCTCTGCCCCGGCCCTTCGCCTCCTCGAGAGAAGCCTGGCCAGCGGCAGCCCGGCGCACGCCTATCTTTTCGTCGGGCCGGAGGGCGGAGGGAAGCTCCTCTTAGCTCGTCAGATGGCCCAGGCCCTCCTCTGCACAGGCGAGGAGCCCCCCTGTCTAGAGTGCCGCTCTTGTCGAAGGATAGAGGCAGGCCTCCACGCCGACGTTCAGACCCTTTCTCCGGGGGAGATGGGCTCCATCGGCATCGATCAGATCCGGGAGATAGCCAGCACCGCCAGTCTTCAACCCTTCGAAGGCCGGGGCCGCGTGGTCATCGTGAACGGATCGGAAGCCATGACCCGGGAGGCGGCCAACGCCTTCCTGAAGACTCTGGAGGAGCCGCCTCCCAACGTTACCTTCCTTCTTCTGGCAGAGGATGAGGAGGCGCTGTTGGAGACCGTCCGGTCGCGCTGCCAGCGCATTCCTTTGGCCTCCCTGCCGTTCCAGGCAGTGGCCGACGCCCTTGAGAAGCGAGGTTTCTCCACGGACGTGGCGGAGCGGGTGGCCCATCTCTCTCAGGGACGCCTGGAGGCGTCTATTCAGCTCGCCGAGGCGCCGGAGCAGATGGAGGCCCGCCGGAAGCGGCTGGTCGAGCTCGCAGCAGCCACCCGGATGCGGCCGGCGGCGCGGCTTGCCTTCGCCTCACGCCTGGCCGATGCCTTCTACCCGAATCGCGAGGATGTCTACGCCGATCTGGGCCGCTTGGCCTCCCTCTGGAGAGATGTGATGCTGACGGCGGGCCAGGCTCCCGAAGGGATCGTGAACAGCGACATCCCCGAAGTCCTCAAGAGAATGGGCGAGGCCGTCTCCCTGGAGGAGGCCGCAGATGTCCTCCAGGCGATTCAGGGAACGATAGAAGCACTTCGGCGCAACGCCAACCCGCGTCTGGCCCTGGAGGCGCTTCTGCTGGCCCTGCCGAAGACGCCTTAGCTGCCACCCGGGGTCTGCGTGCCCTCCTCTGCCTTCGGCTCGCTGGCTGGCGTTGTCTGTTGTCCCTCGACAACCGTGTCTGAGTAGAAGGCGGCCCAGGCGAACCAGAAGGAGACCTGATGGACCAAGGGCGTGAGGGATTTTCCTGCCAGCGGCCCCTCAAGGGCAATGCCCAGGAGGCTCCAAGTGCTGCGGGTCCCCGTGTCGAGGATCTGGCCGTTCTCGAAGCTAAACTCCAAGCGCTCGCCGTTGAGGTGAGGGTCGAAGACGCCCGCGGCCCCGATCTCCCGGGCGGTGGCTATCTTGGTGGTATCCAGGGGCGAGAGCATCCCCTTCTTGTAGAAGATAGAGACCGCCTGGCCATCGAGCTCCGTGGAGAAGACGGAGCGGTCCCGCAAGAGGGCGAGTGGTACGGCGAGGTGCTTTTGCCCGACGGTGAGGCCCACGACTCGCTCCGTGGCGGGAAGCCTTCGGTCGGGCTGGCTGGGCGAGCCAGCTGGGCGAGCGACAGGGCCATCGTACCGCAGGTAGGGATTCGTCTCGTAGGCGCTCCGGTACGCGGAGGGGGCGGAGTTCGGGGAGAGGACCTGCCCCTGGGGGTAGCTGGCTTTGAACTCCGCCAGGGGCACCACGGAGGCGGGGAGCTGCTCCAGCTTCGTCCCCACCATCTCTCCGACGATGGCTTCGCCGGTGCCCTGCTGCCACCAGGACTCCGTGAGGTCGTCCCACAGGACAACATTTGCATGGCGGACGGCTCCCGTGGTGCCGAAGGCCAGCGTCTTCTCTTGCACCGTCCGCCGGAAGACGAGGACGCTGGCGGTGTAGGGACTGAAGGTGACGGCCAGGGGTTCGCCGCCGAGGACGTCGTTGACGATCTCATGGTGGAGAAGGACCCCCAAGGGATAGGCGCGAGCTTCACCGTTCACCGCCACGGCGACTACGGGGTGGTTCGGCACCATCCACTCCAGTTTCTCCGCCTCCTCGATGGTGACGGAGAGGGGACTGTAGATGGGAAGGATGCCGTTCTTGTTTATGGAGGGGTTGGGAGTGGGAGCCGGCGTGGGCTCGGCGATGACATCCCCCCGGAGGGCGACGCTCCGCGGCTGAATATCCCGGAGGTCGACACCGTACTTGGTGAAGTCGGTTCGGGGCCACTCTCGCGTCGAGATGGCCAGGGGCGGGATAGTGGGGCGGCTCGGTGTGGCGGTGGGCGAACCGCTCCGGGGGACGGTGGGTATCGGCGGCGGAACGGCACAGGCAGCCAGGAGAAGCGAGACAAGCGCCACCAGGGAGAGAAAAGGCCGTGCCATCCCCCGTCAAATCCTCCGTGCGGGAACCGTTTCGGCCGACATGCCATCTATCCTACAGCACGGAGAGGTCTATGGGGAGCATGAGCTACCCCTGGGCGCGCTGCCGGAGCGCCTCGACCTTTCGAACAACGACCTTCCGGCGCCCTATATCCACGACGCCGGCCGTCTTCATCTCGTCCAGGGCGTTGGTCACCGTCTCGCGGTAGACACCGAGGACATCGGCGATCTCCTGGTGGCTCAGGGTGACCTCATACCCTTCTTTTTCGCTGGAGAGGCGGAGCAGGAAGGCGGCAATCCGCGCCGGGACGCTCTTGAACACCGTTTCCTGGAGACGCGACTCGGCCTCTTGCAGCCGCTGCCCCAGGACCTCCAGGATCCGTAGCGCCACCGCAGGCTTGTTGAGGAGGAGGCGCTCCACGTCATCTCGTGTCATGACGCAGAGGGTCGAGTCCTCCATCGCCTCGGCAAAGGTGGAGACCATGCTCTGTCCCAGCAGAGACATCTCGCCGAAGAAGGTCTGGGGCTCCAGGATGGCGATGATGAGGCGACGGCCATCGGGGGAGAGGGTATAGAGCTGAACGCGGCCCCTCTTGAGAAGGAACAGGAGCTCTCCCGTCCTCTCCGGCGCATAGATGATCTGGCCTTTCTGCGCCGTATCCATGCGTGTCATCCGGTCTATCTGGGCCAGGTCCTCCTGGGCCAGGTCCTGGAAGACGTCTATCGCCGAGAGATAGGCGATCTTCTGCGAACGCGCCTTTTCAGGCGAGGGCCACTCAGGGCCCGCAGCGGACGTACGCGCGGGTCTGCCGAAGAAACCGGGAAGGCGCGGCCTCACCATCGGATGCTCCTCACAGGTTCTCGCTCGGAGAAGCCGATTCAGTAGTCAAACTTACCGCAAGGAGAGAGGAACCCATTGTACACTGGCGCGCAGAATCAGGAGTGCGAGAGGACTTTCCACCAATGGCCCCTGTGCGCCCCATCCTCTACGGGGAACCCGACTGCCCAGGCTGCGAGGCGGCGCGGGAGTTTTTCCGCAGTCGCGGCATCGACTTCATCGAGAAGGACATCCAAACGGATCCCGAGGCCTATAGCGAGTTTCGCAGCTTCGGCCTTCCGGCGACGCCGGTCATCGTCGTGGGACGGAGACGCATCCTCGGGTTCCAAAGGCGGGCAGTAGCCCGAGCCCTCGGCCTAGGCGCCTAGAAAGACACCAGGAAGAGAGGCGCCGGTTTCGCAGAGCCGCAGCCCTCACGATCCGGAGAGACTTCGCCCCGCCCGCACGTGATGGTCAATGCCCTCGTAGGCGTCGATGAACTTCCTGATCCGCTCGGCGTCGAACTCATCGAAGCTGTCCAGGCGGGTCCAGGCGGTCAGGCCAATGCGGTTGCTCAGACCGGCGTACGGCTCCAGGATGAGCTTCTTGTTCCGATCGAGATAGGTTTGCACGACGCTCGTCAACTGCTCCACCAGCTCTGGACAGCCCTCGGGGCAGTCGTAGTGGACGATGACGAAGGCGTCCTCCAGGTTGTGGACCTGGAGCTCGTTGGGGACCTGAGTCGTCTTGATTCCTCGCGAGGCGACCCCGCCCCCTATGTGGGGCCCGCTGGTGGGCGGGACGCTGTTGTAGGGAATATGGGGGGTATCCGCGCTGCCGATGTGGGCGTTGCCCAGGTCTTCGATGGCCTGCCCTGGCCTCTCCTTGGTGATCTCCGCGAAGGCGGCGTAGCCAAGAAGGCCAACGACGACGAGGGCGGCCAAGCCCACGCCACCTATAAGAAGAAGGCGGTTCCGCCTCTGGACAGAGGCCGTTCGCTGTCGTACTTCAAGGCGCTGCTGGCGCCGCTCCTGAGCAGTCTGGCGCGCCTGGCCGCCCTGCTCCCTGCTTCCTGCCATCCCCTTCTCCTCTCCTCTGAACGTGGCCGCTGGACTCCGCGCCGGAGGCTCTTCCAAGAGCAGCCCCGTCGGAGCGGTCCTTAGAACACTATAGCCGCAGACGAGGACCAAGAAGGTGTCGGTGCCCAGTCAGCGTGGGCTCTCCAGCGAGGCTCAGCATCCCTCTGAGCTCTCATATCCGAAAGGACACGAGAAGATAAGGCAGGGCTAATTATGGTGGCCGTCGCCGTTCTCCTCGGTCTCCTCCTCGAAGTCCTCGTCGCTGAATGTCCCCAGGTTGCGGCCCTGGTAGACGGTGACGACGAAGTCCTGGCGCGGGGCGTCGGCGGTCATCACGATGTCGTCGTCCACCGTCTCGATAAGCTCGTGGACATCCTCCTCGGTGAGCGAATCGACGACGGAGAGGGTGCCGTGCACAACGGTGCTGGTGAAGTGGAGGTCGATGCGCCCAACAGGCCTATCTTCGTCGAAGATGGAGTAGGCTTCGGAGTGCGTCGTCCGGCAGTCCCGCTCGAAGGTGAAATTAGCCAAGCTCTCTCTCCTCCCCTCGCGTCTCTCAAGAACGGATGTGACCATCACCCAAGACGGTCCATTTGTAGCTTGTCAGCTCGCGGAGGCCCATGGGGCCACGGGCATGCAGCTTGTTGGTGCTGATGGCCACCTCGGCCCCAAGGCCGAACTGCCCGCCGTCGGTGAAGCGAGTGGAAGCGTTGACGAAGACCACAGCGGCGTCCACCTCGTCGAGGAAGCGCAGGGCATGAGAGTAGTCCTGGGTGACGATGGCTTCCGAATGGCCGGAGCCGTACTGCTCTACATGCGCGAGGGCCTCCTCCAGAGAGTCGACCACCTTGACGGCGGCGATCAGGGAGAGGAACTCCTTGCCCCAGTCCTCTCGCGTGGCGGGCCGCACGGCTGCGGGGGGCTCGGGGCCGAAGAGGGCCAGAGCCCGCTTGTCGGCGTGGACCTCGACGCCCGCCTTCCCCCAGACTTCGGCGAGGCGGGGTAAGAAAGTCGGAGCGACCTGAGAGTGAACGAGAAGGGTGTCCAGCGCGTTGCACACCGTGGGCCGCTGGACCTTGGCGTTATAGGCGATGGCAAGAGCCTTGTCTACATCGGCGGAGGAGTCCACGAAGGTGTGGCAGACGCCGATGCCGCCGGTGACGACGGGTATGAGGGCGTTGTCTCGCACGAAACGGATGAGACCCTCCCCCCCCCGGGGAATGAGGAGATCGATGCCGCCCTGGAAGCGGAGCATTTGGAGGACGATGTCGCGATCGGTGCTCTCGATGAACTGGACGGCGTCCCGGGGGATGCCCGCACTCTCAATGGACGCCTGAACGAGCTGGACAAGGGCCTTGTTGGAATGCAGAGCCTCCTTGCCCCCTCGCAGGATGACGGCGTTGCCCGACTTCAGGCACAGGACGGAGATGTCTACGGTGACGTTGGGGCGGCTCTCGTAGACGGCGGCGATGACGCCCAGAGGGACCCGTCTCTTCCCCACGATGAGGCCGTTGGGCATCGTCCTCGTGTCGAAGCTCTCCCCCACGGGGTCCGGCAGGCCAGCCACGGCGCGGACGTCGGCGGCCATGCCCGCGAGCCGCTGACCATTGAGGAGGAGTCGGTCGATCATAGTGGCGGAAAGCCCGTCGGCTCGGGCGGCCACCACGTCCTTCTCATTGGCGGCAAGAACCTGCCCCTGTTGCTTCTCCAGAGCCGTGGCGATCCGCCCCAACGCGGCGTCTTTGATCGTCGTCGAGAGCTTAGCAAGCTGTCGAGACGCGGCGCGAGCGGCTTGGGCTTTCGTCAGGAGCTCGGCGGACGCTACTTGCATTGTGCCCTCCTGGAGGGACGCGCCCTGTTCAGAAAGGCGGCTGTCGCAAGCTCTACTATAGCCTGCCAGAAGGGGCGCGACAAGAATAGAGCCCTACTTTCTGCCACCTCCCTTTCCGTGCTAGAATTCTGATGCGCTCAGGGAGTAGACAAACAAAAAAGGGGGCTACATGGGCAAGCTAGATGGACTCACAGCTATTGTCACGGGAGCGGCCCACGGCATGGGCCGGGCCACGGCGGAAAGGTTCGGGAAAGAGGGGGCCAAGGTCGTCGTCGCCGACTTCAATGTGACGGTGGAGGGCCAGCCCTTGCAGTCTAACCCCGGCCAGGAGGTGGCCGACGGCATCAAGAGGGCCGGTGGCGAGGCCACTTTCATGCACACCGACGTCTCCAACTACGCCAATGCCGAGAGGACGGTCTCCCAGACCATCGAGAAATACGGCAAGCTGGACATCCTCATCAACGTGGCGGGGAACCTTCGGGAGCGGATGATCTTCAACATGTCGGAGGAGGAGTGGGACGCGGTCATCGCAACGCACCTGAAGGGGACCTTCTGCATGACCAAGTTCGCCGCCATCCACTGGCGGCAGCGGCGGGAGTACGGTCGGGTGGTGAGCTTCACCTCGCCTGCCTGGCTGGGGGGCTCGGGGCAGGTGAACTATTGCGCGGCGAAGGGAGGCATCGTCAGCCTCATGCGGGCCTGCTCCGCAGAGTTGGTCCGCTACAACGTCACCGCGAACATCTACGCGCCGGGGGACATGTGGACACGGATGACCGACCGAAACCTTGCGCAGCAGGAGGCGCAGAAGAGAGGGGAGCCGGCGCGGAGCACGCGCGCCGCGGGTACCATCGGAGACCCCGCCAACGTCGGGCCTTTGCTGGTCTATCTCGCCAGCCCCCAGGCGAGCTACGTCTCAGGCCACGTCTTCCTCGGGAACGGCACTCTACCCAACACCTTCCGTTACTCCCTGTACAGCAACCCGGAGGAGATCAACACCATCTATACCACAGTCCCCATCGACATCGACTGGCTGTTCCAGGTCTTCCCGAGCACGCTGGGCAAAGACCTGGAGGCGCCAGTGGGCTCCACCGCCGACCAGGTGCGGGCTGGGCAGCAACCCATACGCCTCTAGGCCATCACGGTTCTGGAGTAAAAGGAGCGGGGGCCTTCAGGCCCCCGCTCCTTTTCATTGGCGGATTTCACGAGAGGGGAAGAGCAGAAAAGCGGCTACTATGGCGAGCCTTCTACCGCTTGGAATACTGCTTCTTCTTGCGCGCCCGGACCAACCCGTACTTCTTCCGCTCCTTGGCGCGGGCGTCTCGGGTAAGGAGATGGTTCCGCTTGAGGGGTTGCCGAAAAGAGGGGTCAACCTCAAGGAGGGCACGCGCGATGCCGTGGCGGATCGCGTCGGCCTGTCCGGTCACGCCACCCCCGGCGACCTTGATGGACGCGTTGAAGCGGCCCAAGGTACTGGTGACCTGGAAGGGCCGAAGGATGTTGTCCTCCATCGCAGGAAGAGGGAACGACTCCTTCAGGCTCTTACCGTTGATGACGATCACGCGGCCATCGCCAGGGATGAGACGTACTCGGGCCACGGCGGTCTTGCGTCGGCCGGTACCTGCGTAGTAGTGCTGCTGGGTCATGGGTTAGCCCTCTCTCTTTGCCCGGGGCTGGCGCGCCGGTGAAGGTTTCGGTTTCGGGGCCACCGCTCGCTTGGGTCGCGGCTTCGGCCTGGCCACCGCCGCCGTTGCCGGCGTCTCCGGAACGACCGCGGTCTTTCTTTGGCGTTTCTTGGGTGTCTCGGGTGCGGGACGTGACTCCTTCTCTACTGCCCGGGCGCTCTCCTGGCTCCTCTTGCCTTCTCCCGCGTGAACCTGGGCCTGGTGAGGATGCCCGGGGCCAGCGTAGACCTTGAGCTTGCGGAAGAGTTGCCGACCCAGAGTGTTGTGGGGCAGCATCCCCTTCACGGCGCGCTCGATGGCGCGCGTCGGGTGCGTCTCCATAAGCCGCCCCAGGGTTATCGCGCGCAAACCGCCCGGGTACTGAGTATGACGGTAATAGACCTTCCCATCCAGCTTGTTACCGGTCACACGTACTTTTTCGGCGTTCACGACGATGACGAAGTCTCCCGTGTCGAGGTTGGGAGTATAGATGGGCTTGTGCTTCCCCTTCAGCAGGACCGCCGCTTGCGTGGCGATGCGGCCCAATACCTGGTTGGCGGCATCGAGGACGTGCCACCTGGATCGAATGTCCGATGATTTCGGGGTAAATGTCTTCACGACGAGCCCGCCTCGGTAAACTGCGGCTGCGCCCGCCTATTGTACCACGAAGGTAGCCTGCCCGCCAAGGCGCTGTGCGGGGAAAGACGCTTCACAGTCCAATAGACCCACTTTGATGGTCACAGACCGCTCTCATCGGGTGCTTTTTCTTCAAGGTACGGACAAGTTCACCACGAGCGACAACGAGGGTTTTTGACACGCCTGCCCCCTACCTGTTACCTTTCCAAAGGAGGGTTTCCCCTGTTGCCCATGAGGAGACGAAGGCTGCCTATCACACCGGCGGGGAAGTGCGCAGCACCAGGAAGAGCGACATCCTTTGGCCCAGCTCGTGAGGTTCCCATGACCGTGCCAACGACATCAGAGATCGAGTACCGAAAGACCGTGCTGGACAACGGCCTGCGTCTCCTCGCTGCTCCTATGCCCCACACCCGCTCCGTCGCGGTGAACGTTTTCGTTGGAGCAGGCTCGCGCTATGAGGCTTCTGCCGAGGCAGGCGTCTCCCACTTTCTTGAGCACCTCGCCTTCAAGGGCACGGAGCGGCGTCCCACGCCCCGCGAGCTCTCTGAGGCTATCGAAGGCGTCGGTGGCGCCATGAACGCCGGGACCGACCGGGAGAGCACGACCTATTGGAGCCGGGTGGGACGGGACCACTTTCTCATCGCCATGGACGTCCTCGGCGACATTCTCCTGCACTCCCGGCTCGACCCCCAGGACGTGGAGAAGGAACGCCCGGTCATCCAGGAAGAGCTGCGCATGGCGAACGACGGGCCCGACGAGCGCGCCTCCCTCCTCCTCGACGAACTCCTCTGGCCTGACCAGCCGCTGGGCCGCGACGTGGGCGGAACCTACGACTCCGTCCAACGCCTCTCCCGCTCCACCATCGTGGACTACTATGCCCAGGAGTACGGGCCTTCCAACGCCATCGTCGTCGTTGCTGGGAGCGTCTCCTACGAACAGGCCCAGGCGGAGAGCGAAAGGCTGTTCGCCGAGTGGACTCCCGCCCACCCCCGCCCCATGATCCCCTGCGAGGCGAAGCTCCCCTCTTCCCCATTGAAGGTCGAGTACCGGAAGACGGAGCAGGCCCACATCGCCGTCGGGCTCGCGGGC
>JACQUM010000126.1 GCA_016210295.1 Chloroflexota bacterium
GGCGTACGATATGCCCGGGCGCAAGATAGACGGGATGAACGTCCTGGAGGTTCGGCAGGTCACCAGAGAGGTCGTTGCGTGGGTCCGCCAGGGAAACGGGCCCTACTTCCTGGAGGCGATGACCTACCGGTTCAAGGGCCACTCCATGGCCGACCCTTCCGACTATCGGAAGAAGTCGGAAGAGGAGCAGTGGCGCCAGCGGGACCCCATCCTGCGGTTCCGGGCTTACCTCCTGGAGCACGAGCACGTGCAGGGGAAAGAGTTGGACAGCATCGATGAGGAAATGGAGCGAGAGATGGATGCGGCGGTCCAGTTCGCCGATGAAAGCCCTGAGCCGGAGCTGCACACTCTGTTCGACGATATATACGCTGACCAGGTAGGCTGAAGCGATGCCCGTGATAACGTACAGAGAGGCTGTAAGCCGGGGGCTGCGGGAAGCCCTGGACGCCGATGATCGCGTGTTCACCATGGGCGAGGACGTGGGCGCTTACGGAGGCTCCTACGCCGTGACCAAGGGTTTCCTGGCCCAGTATGGCCCCAAGCGGATCAAGGATTTCCCCATCTCGGAGTCGGTGCTGGTCGGATGCGGAGTGGGTGCGGCCCTGGGAGGTCTCCGGCCCGTGGTGGAGATCATGACCATCAACTTCAGCCTGCTGGCCATGGACCAGATTGTGAACGTCGCCGCCAAGTTCCGCTACATGTCGGGGGGTCAGTTCACCGTGCCCCTGGTCATCCGGACGGTGACCGGAGGAGGACGGCAGCTCGCCGCGACCCACTCCCAGAGCCTGGAGTCCTGGTACGCGCGCGTGCCGGGGTTGAAGGTCGTCTTTCCCGCCACGCCTTCCGACGCCCTGGGCCTGCTCCGCTCCGCCGTGGAGGACATGAACCCCGTCTTCTTCGTCGAGCACGCGACCCTCTACGGCGCCCGCGGGGAGGTGCCCGAAGAGCGTTACACCGTGCCCATCGGCGTGGCCGACGTGAAACGGGAGGGGACGGACCTGACTCTCGTCACCTACGGAGGGATGGTCCCGGTGGCCCTCCGAGCGGCGGAGGCCTTGGCTCGGGACGGTGTCCAGACGGAGGTGGTGGACCTGCGCAGCCTGCGCCCGTTGGACGAGGAAGCCGTCCTGCGCTCTGTCCGGAAGACCCACCGGGTGGTGGTCGTGGAAGAGACGTGGCAGTTCGGGGGCTTCGCGGGGGAGATCGCCGCCCTGGTCAACGAGAAGGCCTTCGACGACCTCGATGGCCCTGTCCTGCGGGTAGGGGGCGCCGACGTTCCGACTCCCTATGCTCAGCCACTGGAGACGGCGACCATCCCGAGCGAGACTCAGGTGGTGGCCACGGCGAAGAGGCTCTTCTGAGGCGGCCGCCTCGCGCTGAGCTCGTTCAGAAACATGTGAGACGGAGCAGATTGACCCCTATCCCCCTCCCCTGCGGGTACGAGCCGGGACCGACTCCGTGGAGCCGCGGGGGAGGGGGATAGCCCGCTCCCGTCTCATAGGTACTGAACTAGTACACGCGCTTGATTTCCGCCAAACGCGCCCCTAGACTGGGCTGGTTCCCATACGACGAAGAGGAAAAGACATGGCCACTGAGATCGTAATGCCCAAAATGGGTTACGACATGCGCGAGGGGAAGATCATCCGCTGGCTGAAGAAGGAAGGCGACGCCGTGGCCCGGGGGGAGGCGGTGGCGGAGATCGAGTCGGAGAAGGCGACCCTGGAGGTCGAGGCCTTCGCCTCGGGCATCCTCACGAAGATCTACGTGGCCGAGGGGGCAACCGTCCCGGTGGGCGATGTCTTGGCGGTCATCGGAGCGGCGGACGAGGCGATCCCAGAGAGGCCAGGCCGCGTGGGCGTCTCCGGTGCCGTCGCGCAGGCCGCCCCCTCTCGCCCGGCGGAAACCGCAAAGACCCCTGCGCGAGAGCCATCGGAGGAGAGAGTGAGAGCCACGCCCGTCGCTCACCGCCTGGCGGAGGAGCGCGGGGTGGACCTCCACCAGGTCAAGGGCACGGGTCCGGGAGGGCGCATCGGCAAGGAAGATGTAGAGGCCTACGTCGCTCAGGCCCCGGCCCCTGCGCCGACGGTCGCCCCGGCTCCGGTGGCTGCCCCTCAGGCCGTATCTCTCCCAGGCATCTTCATCCCCGCCGGCCTCACGCCCATGCGCCAGGCCATCGCCCGGCGGATGTCGCTGAGCAAGCCTGGCGCGCCTCACTACTACATCACCGTGGAAGCGGAGATGACGGCAGCCATGGAGCTCCGGCGTGAGCTGAACGCCGAGCTGAGGAAAGAGGAAGACCGGATCAGCGTCAACGACATGATCATCAAGGCCAGCGTCCTGGCTCTGCGGAAGCACATGGAGTTCAACGTCTTCGTTCTCCCCGAAGGGATCCAACCGCAAGCTGAGATCGTCATCGGGATCGCGGTGGCCCTGGAGGAGGGACTCATCGCCCCGGCCATTCCCGGGAGCGGCACGGCTTCCCTCCTGGAGATCGCGCGAGCCAGCCGCGACGTGGCGGAGCGGGCGCGTCAGGGCCGCCTCCGGCCCGAAGAGTACGCCGGAGGCACCTTTGCCATCTCCAACCTGGGGATGTACGACGTCGAGCGGTTCATGGCCATCGTCACCCCGCCCAACGCGTCCGCCCTGGCCGTCGGCTCCATCCGGCAGAAGCCTGTGGTTAAGGACAACCAGATCGTCGTGGCCCAGGTGATGGTCCTCACCCTCTCCGCCGATCACCGGGCGACAGACGGGGCGCAGGGCGCCCAGTTCCTGGTCGAGATCAAGCGCTACCTGGAGAGGCCCTCCCTGCTCCTCCTGTAACGCCCTTACGCCGTAGGCGGACGAAGAATCTGCCTCCCTCTGGCGCCGCTCATGGCGAGCCAGTCGAATTTATGGAGCGGGTAGTCCTAAAGGGGAGCCTCTCTGGGCCCTGTCGAGCGGGGGAAGCGGGCCTGAAATCTCAACAAGAGTAGCGGGGGAACTGGTTTTGGAAACCCGCCTTGAACTCCGTTAGCCCAAGGCAGACGACATGCCAGGCCAGGAGGAGCGACCCGCTCTCGGCCCGGGGCGGCCAGGAGGCCGCTTTGGTGACGTAGAAGGCCTCCTCTCCCTCTCCGATGGGGCTTCGGCAGACCTCGCAGACCAGGCCTTCGGCGGCGGGCATAGTCACCTCTGGGGGAGTCTTTTCCAGTTTAGCGCGTTCCCGGCCCGCATTGGTGTCCGATTGAGCTGCTGCTTGCTCTCTTGTTCGACGAGCGGCTCTAGAGAGCGGACCACAAGCGGCGGCCCTGCATCAGCACCACCTTCCCGATGTTGGAGTTGATGGGGAAGTGGCCTGCGGCGATGACCATTCCCTCCTGCTGGGCCCGCTCCAGCAAGGCGCGGCGGCTTCTCCGGGCCGTCTCCTTGTCCATGTCGGCCCCCACGCACCAGTCGGGCTCGGAGACCTGGGCCGCGCTGTGCATGACGTCGCCGACGATCACCCCGTTCTGGCCGCGGGAGCTGATGAGCACGCTGATATGGCCTGGCGTGTGGCCTGGAGTGGCCCAGATGCGTACCTCGGAGGTGACGAAGTCGTTGTTCCCCACCAGGTCCATCACCCGCGCCTCCAGAAGGGGGACGACGTTTTCCTTCACTGCTGGGTTCTTCTCCAGGTTCTCCGGTCGGGCGAAGTGCTCCCAGTCGCCCCGAGGAATGAGGTAGCGGGCGCGGGGGAAGGTTGGACGAGCCTTCCCCTCCTGACGGGTCACGTTCCAGCCGATGTGGTCTCCGTGGAGGTGAGTGATCACGACGGCAGAGACATCCTCCGGCTGGACGCTCGCTTTCCTGAGGTTGTCCATCAACTGACCTCGGACGCCGCCGAACTGCTCGAAGGGCCCGGGGCCCAGGCCGGTGTCCACCAGGACAGTGCGTCCGACGGAGCGGAGGAGAAAGAAGCCGAAGTTGGTGCGGAAGTTTCCCTGCCCGTCGAGAAGGCTTTTATATGGCTCCCAGGCGGAGGAGGGAACATCGGGGAAGAACTGGGCAGGCGGGAAGCCGCTGGGCGGCGCGGCGTCCACGAAAGCCCGGACCTCCACGTTTCCGATGGTCACCCTGTCCGCCATGAAGGCACCTTCTCCTCGTAGAGTCAAGGATTGTTGCGTGGCGTGGACTTTTCCGCCTCAGCGACAGAGGCCTCCAGGATTCCCACCGCCTCGTCGGCCTCAGCCTCGGTGAGGACGAGAGGGGGCATGAGCCGGACGGCGTTGGGGCGGACGCGGTTCACCA
This sequence comes from Chloroflexota bacterium, assembly GCA_016210295.1. GTDB lineage: Bacteria > Chloroflexota > Dehalococcoidia > UBA6926 > JACQUM01 > JACQUM01. Next base: position 4,267 of record JACQUM010000126.1, read on the forward strand.
GGAGACCGCGGGCCATGCACGCCTCGAGGACCTGCTGGCCCGCCTCGCGGGTGAACTGGACAGCCCAGAGGAGGCCCATCCCCCGGACCTCCTGAACGAGGGGATAGCGGCGAGCCAGCTCCAGCAACCGCTGTCGGAGATGGCCCCCGGCTCTCTGGACGTGGGCGGGGATGTCCTGCTCCAAGACTGTTCGCAGGACGGCCAGGGAGGCGGCGCAGGCGAGGGGGTTGCCTCCAAAAGTGCTCCCGTGGTCGCCGAAGGTGAGGACGTTCGCCTTCTCCGTCACCAGGAACGCGCCGATGGGCATCCCACCACCCAACCCCTTGGCCAGGGCGATACCGTCCGGCACGATGTCGAAGTTCTGGTAGCCGAACAGGGTGCCCAAGCGGCCTATCCCCGTCTGGACCTCGTCCAGGAAAAGGAGGAGGCCCCGCTCGTCGCACCAGCGGCGGACCTGCGCCAGATAACCGGGAGCAGGCACGATCACGCCCCCCTCGCCCTGGACGGGCTCCAGGAGCACGGCCACCGTCTTCTCCGTCGTCGCCGCCATGATGGCCTCGACACTGTTGAACTCCACGTGGACGAAGCCAGGGAGGAGGGGAGTGAAGGGCTCCTGGTAGTGAGGCTGTCCGGTGGCCGAGATGGAGCCCATGGTGCGGCCGTGAAAGGAGTTCTGGGCGGTGATCATCTCATAAGCCCCGTTTTTCTTGGCCTTGCCGTACCTTCGGGCCGTCTTGATGAGCCCCTCGACGGCCTCGGTGCCGCTGTTGGTGAAGAACACCCGGGAGAAGTCGCTGTTTTGGACGAGGGCCTGGGCCAGTTCCACCTGGGGGGCCGTGTAGAACTGGTTAGACGTATGGATGAGAGTCGCGGCCTGTTCCTGGATGGCCTTGACCAGGGTGGGGTGGCAGTGGCCCAGGATGTCCGCCGCCCACCCGCCGACGAAGTCCAGGTACTGGCGCCCCTTGTCGTCCCAGACGCGGACCCCCTGTCCGCGGACCAGGGTCACCGGCGTCCGGCGCACCGTCTGGAGGTAGTACTTCGCCTCCAGTGCCTGCCAGTCGGTGGTCATGGAATGCTCTTCTGAGGCCTTGTTCGCTGACTGCTTCGCACTACCGCACCTCCAGCACCAGCTCGATCTCGACGGGAGCGTTCAGGGGCAGGGAGGCGACGCCCACCGTGGTCCGAGCGTGGCGCCCCTTCTCGCCCCAGAGCTGGATGAGGACCTCCGAGGCGGCGTTGCTGACGGGCGTCATGCTGGTGAGGTCGGGTGAGGCGTTGACGTAGGCCGTCATGCGAACGACTCGCGCCACTCTCTCCAGGCTTCCCAGGAGAGACGTGGCGGAGGCGAGGGCATTGAGGACGGCCCCTCGGGCGGCCTCCTGGGCCTGCTCCACGGTCACCTCTCTCCCCACCTTCCCCTGGATCGCCGTCACCTGGCTCGCAGGCGGAAGGTGCCCCGCCAGGAAGAGGAGGCTGTCCACCTGGACGCCCGGGACGTAGCTTCCCGCGGGCTGGGGTGGCGGAGGAAGCTTCAGGCCCAGCTGTACGAGTCGCTCCTCCACGCTCACGGTTTGGAGCCCTCCTTGGACGCCGCCTCCAGGAGCTTCTCCAGGGCTCCGGCAAGCGCCTGGAACTGCGCCTGAAGGTCTTTGAGCACGGCGCGTATTCTCTCCACCTCCTGGGCCAGGGTACTCGGTGGGCCGGTGGGAGGCTGCGGGCCTGGGGGCGTCACCACGGGCGCCTCCCCGAGGAGGGCGTTCAGGCTCGTCGCCAGACTCGGCTCCATCTTCGGCGCCACGCCCTGGGCGGCGACGATGACCCGCTTCAATTGAGGGAAGGCCAGGTTCGCCGCCTGGAGGTAAATGGGCTCGACATACAGGATGGTATCGCCGAGAGGTATCACTATGAGGTTGCCCCGGAGGACCACGGAGCCCCCCGTCCCCCACAGGGTGAACTGGGCGGAGATGACCGGATCGTTGTCAATGGATGCCTCCACCTGCTGCGGGCCATCGATCTGACGCTCCTTGGGGAAGGTGTACGCGAGCAGGCGGCTATAGTGCGGCGGATCGTTTCGGGCTGCGAGCCAGGCGACGAGGTTTGGCTTGTTCGAGGGGGTGAAGGGCAGGATGAGCACAAACTCCTCCCGGGCCTCCTCGGGGAACCGCATAATCAAGTAGTAGGGCTCCATCCGTTGCGGCCCGCCGAAGAAGGTCTCCTGGGGGATGGTCCACAGGTCCTCCTGATTGTAGAAGACCTGCGGCTCCGTCATGTGGAACTTCAGGTACTTCTGGGCCTGCACACGGAAGAAGTCCTCGGGGTAGCGGATGTGGGCCCTGATCCCCTCGGGCATGGCATCCAGGGGCTTGAAGAGGGTCGGGAAGATGGACTGATAGGTCTGGATGATGCCATCGGAGGGGTCCGCCACATAGAAGTCCACCGTGCCGTCGTAGGCGCCGATGACGACCTTCACGCTGTTCCGGATGTAGTTGAAGCCCTCCGGGGCCGGCTCGGAGTAGGGGAAGCGGTCGGAGACGGTATAGGCGTCCTGGATCCAGTAGAGGCGCCCGTTCACGACGGTCATGTAGGGGTCGTCGTCCAGACGGAGGAAAGGCGCCAGAGTGTGAACACGCTCCTGGATGGCGCGCCGGAACAGGAGACGGCTCTCGGGAGTGATCTCCCCGCTGATGAGCATGTTCAAGTCCCGGAACCGCCAGGCGAAGACGAGGCGTTGCAGGAGGCTGTCCAGCCGGATGCCTGCCGTTCCCTCATAGCTGCGGTAGACGGGGCCGGCGTCGGTTGGATGGTCGAACTCGGGTGTGTTGGAGTTGGTGATCACGTAGTTGGTCGTCGCTTCGCCATAGTAGATCTGCGGCTTCTCCACGGCGAGATCGGGCGAGCCGGCGGGGGGAATGTCCTTGAGGAGGAAGAAGGGCTCCCCCTTCTCCTCGGTGAACTGGGTCACCGGGCTGATGGCGGCGCCGTAGCCGTGGGTGTACTGCAGCCGCTCGTTGACCCAGGTCCGGGCGTCCGAGGGAAGCTGGTCGAAGACGAGTTCCCGCGTCCCCACCATCACCTGGAGATAGTCGCCCTCCACCACGTACCGGTCCACGTCGATGTCGGGGAAGGAGTACTGGAGCCGGAAGAACTGCAACTGGTTGTAGACGTCGCGCAGAGGACGGTAGTCCCAGAGGCGGACGTTCTTCATCGTGAGGGGGTTCTCGTCCACGTCCGCCCGGGTGACCTGGGGGTCGACGGGGTACTGCCGCGTCTCGATCCTGTCCAGGGCGAAGGCATTGCGGGTCATGGCAATGGTGCGCTCGATGTAGGGCTGCTCCAGGGTGAACTCCGCGGGGTCCACCTGAAGCCGCTGCACCCCGGCGGGGTAGACGAACAGCAAGACGGCGAGGGCGACGCCCCAGCCCCCGATCGCTACAAGAGGGAGGCGTTGCCGCCGCAGGAAGACGTTGGCGAGGAGGGCTGCGGCGGCCAGGACAGCCACCACGATCATGATGCGCAAGCCGGGAAGCCGTGCGTTGACGTCCGTGTAGGCCGCCCCGTACGCCGCTCCCTCGATGGAGCGCACCAGCTCGAAGGAGTCCATCCAGTAGCCCCACGCCAGGAGAAGGAAGAAAAGTGAGCCCAAGATGGAGAGGTGGGCGCGGATGGGCGGCGTCAGCGTGAAGCGGAAGCCCCCCAGGGCGAAGTTCACCGCGTAGATGCCCATTGCGGAGAGGCCCAGCACGATCACGGCTCCTATGAGCCACTCCTGGGCGAAGCGGAACAGGGGCAACGAGAAGAGATAGAAGGAGGCGTCCTGGTGGAACAGCGGGTCGGGAAGGTTGAAGCTGGCGGCGTTGATGTACCAGAGGGCGACCTCCCATCCCCCCGCCGAGGCGAATCCGAAGAGGACGGTGAAGAGGAGGCCTGCCAGGATGATTCCCAGGAGGAGAAGCTGTCGTCCCCAGTTCAGGAGCTCAATGGGGACCTCCAGCACCGCCTGGGGGGAGATCCCCTGGGGTGAGAGGCGATGGGCGGCCCAGGCGTTGACGGCGAAGACGGGGAGGAAGAGCAGAGCGCCGATGGCGAAGAGGGTGACCCGGCTCCCGAGAATCGTCGTGTAGACGCTCAGGTAGCCGAGGCTATCGAACCAGGCCCAGTCCGTGTAGATGTCGGTGCCGATGGAGAGGCCAAGAAGGAGCAGAGCGACGGCGATAATGATGGCAGCCCAGCGGATGGCGGGCCCCAGAGTCTGGCGGTCTGGGAACTGTACCTGATTGGCCATGGATTCTCCCTTCTCCTCTTTCTAGCCGGTACTTCGTACGCGGGTCCCAACATCGTTGGCGAGGGCCTTGCGCAAGGCGCCCGGTCTCCGACCGTCGGCGATCTGGGCCGTGGAGACGTAGCTCACGGCCTGGACGCACGCCTCGACTTTGGGAATCATCCCGCCGGTAATGACGCCGCTCTCGATGAGCTTTTGCACCTTCGCCGGGGTCAGCTCAGGGATGACTCTCCCGTCCCTGTCCTGGACGCCGGGGACGTCGGTAAGAAAGACCAGCCGCTCCGCGCCGATGGCTCCGGCGATGGCACCAGCCACGGTATCGGCGTTGACGTTGAGGAGAGGAGTCTTGGGCTCGGGCGATGCCGAGACGGGCGCCACCACGGGGATGTAGCCGTGCTCCAGGAGGACCTCTAGGGCGCCCGGGTCCGCTCGCTTGACCTCTCCTACAAGGCCCAAATCGGGGTCACGCACCTCGGCGACAACCGTTCCAGCGTCCACACCGCTGATGCCGATGGCCCTCCCGCCGACCGCCCGGATGGCGGCGACGATGCGCTTGTTGACCAGGCCGCACAGCACGGCGGCGACGACCTCCAGCGACGCTTCGTCCGTGACCCGCAGGCCGCGGACGAAGGAGCTCCGAATGCCCATGCTCTGGAGCCACTGAGTGATGAGGGGCCCCCCGCCGTGGACGACGACGATCGGGACGCCCTCCTCCCGGAGAGCGACGACGTCTTGGAAAGTGGTGTCCTCCGGCCCCAAGGCGTTCCCCCCGATCTTGACGACGACGGGCTTGTGGTCGCTCATCTCTGGCCTTTCTCGGCCAGACCCTTCAGCGTTTCCAGGTTCCGGCGGTGGCGACGTTCCGTCCTCCCACGCATAAAGACATTGTAGAAGAGTCTCGTGAGGAGGCCAGGGATCTCGTACGTCTCGGCGAAGATGACCTCGGTGCCCCCATCCATCGGGGCCAGGCGAAAGCTCCGCGCCCCCTGAAAGCTCCCGGCGTCCACCTCCAGGGTCACCGCCCTGTTCTCCGCGAAGCCGGTAACAAGAGCATCGAAGGAGCGTTCCCGCCCGAACATGCGGATGGTAAACCGCACGCGGGCCCCCTCTCCCCACGGCCCGTCCAGAAGCTCGGCCTTGGCCTGAGAATCCGTGTCGAGCCAGGAGGCGATCTTCTGGGGTTGGAAGTACGGGAAGACTGCCTGCGGGGGCGCGGCAATGCGCATGGAGACGGTGATGCTGGCCACGATCCTCTCACGTGGTATAGGCGCTATTGATGGCAACGTACCGCTCGGTCAGGTCGCAGCCCCAGGCCGTCGCGGCGTGGGGCCCGGCGTTGAGACGGACCAGGAAGCGGACGGTGGCTTGCTGCATGGTGGCGATGGCGGCCCCTTTGAAGAAAGGGATGGGCTTTCCTCCGTCCAGAACGCAAATGTCGTTGATGTAGAGAGAGACCCTCTTCTCCACTACCCGCGCCCCGCTCCGTCCCAAGGCGGCGATGGCGCGGCCCCAGTTGGGATCGTTGCCGTAGACCGCCGCCTTGAGGAGGTTGGACCCGGCGATGGTGCGGGCTGCTTTGCGCGCATCGGCCAGGGAGGCCGCACCCTCCACGCGCACTTCGAGGAGCTTGGTGGCCCCCTCTCCGTCGGCGGCGATCATCTTGGCGAGCTGGACGCACACCTCGGTGACGGCGGCTTGAAGGGCTTCACCATCAGGCCCACCGCCGATGGGCGGGTTCCCCGCTGCACCGTTGGCGAGGAGCAAGACGGTGTCGTTCGTAGAGGTATCGCCGTCCACGGTCACCATATTGAAGGAGGTTTCCACGGCCTCCTTGAGGACCGTTTGGAGGAAATCGGCCTCCACGGCGGCGTCAGTGGTGACGAAGCCCAAAAGAGTGGCCATGTTCGGGTGGATCATGCCCGCCCCCTTGGCTGCCCCCGCCACTCGGACCGTCCGGCCCGCTAGGTTGAGGGAGACACCGACCTCCTTGGGATGGGTATCGGTGGTGACGATGGCCTGGGCGAAGCCGTGGCCGCCGTCCTCCGTCAGACGGACCGCCTGGATGCCTGCGCGGATGATGCCCATGGGCAACTCCACGCCGATGATTCCCGTGCTGCAGACGAGGACCTCCTCCGGCTGGAGGCCCAGCTTGTCCGCCACCAGCCGCGCCATCTCCCGGGCATCGGTCATCCCCTGATCACCGATGCAAGCGTTGGCGGAGCCGCTGTTGACGACGACGGCCCGGGGCCTGGCACGGCGCAGGTGCTCTCGGCAGAGGTGAACGGGCGCGGCAGCGATACGGTTCTGCGTGAAGACCCCCGCCCCCGCGCAGGGCGTCTCCGACAGCAAGATGGTCAGGTCCAGCTTCCCCTCTCCGCGCGTCTTGAGCCCCGCAAAGGTGGCCCCGGCGCGGAAGCCGGCGGGGCTCGTGACAGAGCCGTTCGGGATGGAGAAGAGATCCATGGGCACCATAGACGCGCCTTCGCTCCACAGGGGGCTAGCAGGCGGAGTATAGCATGCCCCACGTTGGGAAAGGGGAGAGGCACCTGTGGGGGAGCCTTTCCTAGAGTTGCTAGTGTGGTGTCTCCGAAGTTCACCGCCAATGTCATTGCGAGGCCCGACGAAGGAGGGCCGTGGCAATCTCGCTGCGGGATCCGCGCCGCTTCTAGATTGCTTCGTCGTCCTTCCACGGAAGGACTCCTCGCAATGACAATTCGTAAGCGTATTTCAGGGACAGCACACTAGGAGGCAACGGCTATAATAGAGGCTGTATCCTGGTGAGGGAGGCCCTGTGCGGAGCTTCGAATACGTCGCGCCTCGCGTGCTCTCAGAAGCCCTGGCGGCGGTGGCGGAGCGGGGAGAGCGGGCACGGGTGTTGGCGGGGGGAACAGATATCCTCGTCCAACTCCGGGCGGGACGCCGCCAGGTGGACAGGCTGGTGGACGTCAAGGCTATCCCGGAGGTCAACGAGCTCTCCTACGACCCTCACAGAGGCCTCCGCCTGGGCGCGGCAGTCCCCTGTTACCGGGTCTACGAGCAGGGCTCGGTCGCTCAGGCCTATCCCGGGCTCATCGACGCCGTTTCCCTGGTGGGGGGGACCCAGATCCAGGGGAGAGCGAGCGTGGGGGGAAATTTGTGCAACGCCGCCCCGAGCGGGGACACCATTCCAGCCCTCATCGCGCTAGGGGCGGTCTGCATAGTGGCCAGCCCTGCGACGACCCGGGAGATGCCAGCAGAGGACTTCTGCACCGCTCCTGGCCGGACGGTGCTGCAGCCTGGCGAGATGCTGGTCAACCTGCGCATCCCGCCGCCGGCGCGGCGCTCCGGGGCCGCCTACCTGCGGTTCATCCCCCGCAACGAGATGGACATCGCCGTCGTTGGCGTCGGCGCTTCGGTAGTCCTGGACGACGCTCGGCAGAGGTTCGTCTCGGCGCGGATCGCCCTAGGGGCGGTGGCGCCCACTCCGTTGCTGGTCAAGGCGGCGGGCGAGGCGCTGGCGGGTCAGGACGTCTCCGAGAGGTCTATCGAGGCCGCCGCGGCGGCGGCGATGGCAGCGGCGCGGCCCATCACGGATATGCGCGGAACGGTGGAGCAGCGACGCCACCTCGTTGGAGCGCTCACCCGCCGCGCTTTGCGACGGGCAATCCAGAGAGCCAGTGAGGAGTAGGGATGTTAGAGAGACTGCGGGTCCAGACGCTGGTCAACGGAGAGGAGATCGAGTTCCTCTGCGAGCCCCGCCAGAGCCTGCTGGAGGCCCTCCGGGATATCCTGAAGCTGACCGGGACCAAGGAGGGATGTAACGACGGCAACTGCGGGGCGTGCAGCGTCATTCTCAACGGGAGACTGGTCGACTCCTGCCTCGTCCTGGCTGCCGAAGTCCAAGGGGCAACTGTGGAGACGGTGGAAGGACTGGCCGGGCCGACAGGCCTCCATCCCCTTCAACAGAGCTTCCTGGAGCAGGCCGCGCTTCAATGCGGCATCTGCACGCCAGGCTTCCTGATGGCGGCGAAAGCCCTTCTGGACCGCGAACCGCATCCCTCGGAGGCGCGTGTGCGCCTCTGGCTGGCGGGGAACCTTTGCCGGTGCACAGGGTACGACAAGATCGTGCGCGCCGTTCTGGACGCCGCCGACAAGATGGAGGTTGCACGGCCATGACGAGCGTTTCCGGCAAGGGCGTCCAGGTAGTGGGGACCCGTCCCATCCGCCACGACGGGATGGATAAAGTGACTGGCCGCGCCCTCTATGGGGCGGATATTCAGCTTCCCGGGCTGCTCTATGGGAAGGTCCTCCGCAGCCCGCACGCCCACGCGCGGATCAAGTCCATAGACACGAGCCGCGCTGAAGCTCTTCCCGGGGTGAGGGCGATCATCACGGCCCAGGACATGCCAGATATCACCGAGCGCATCGGGGAGCTCGGGGAGACGATGTACAACCTGAGTTATCTGAAAGAGAACGTCCTCGCCTCCCGCAAGGTGCTGTACAAGGGACACGCGGTTGCTGCCGTGGCCGCCACAAGTCCCCACATCGCCGAGGAGGCGCTTGCCCTCATTCGAGTGGAGTACGAGCCTCTCCCCCCGGTGATGAACGTGAAGGAGGCCATGACGAAGGGCGCCCCACTCCTCCACGAAGACCTGGTGACCGATGAGCTCGGCAAGAACGGCACCCAGCCGAGCAACGTCGCCAAGCACTTCCGCTTCCAGAAAGGGGACGTGGAGAAGGGGTTCCAGCAGGCCGACGTCATCGTGGAGCGCGAGCTCCAAACGGCGACGGTCCACCAGGGGTACCTCGAGCCCCAGAACGCCACCGCCCTCTGGGGCGCCGATGGCAACGTCACCGTCTGGTGCAGCACCCAGGGAGCCTTCATGACGAGGGAGCAGGTGTACCAGCTTCTCGACCTCTCGGAGGCGAAGGTCAAAGTCGTCCCCATGGAGATCGGCGGCGGCTTCGGGGGGAAGATCTCCGCCTATTTGGAGCCGGTGGCCGCCCTCCTCTCCCGCAAGACCGGTCGCCCCGTGAAGGTGGTGATGAGCCGGAGCGAGGTATTCGAAGGGACAGGGCCGACTCCGGCGGCCCACATCAAGGTCAAGATGGGCGCCAATCGGGCGGGCCGGATCACGGGGGCGGAGATTTCCCTGTACTACGAGGCGGGCGCCTTCCCGGGCTCGGCGGTCCAGGCGGGCGCTATGTGCGCCTTCGCCTGCTACAACCTGGAGAACGCCCAGGTAGACGGGTACGACGTGGTGGTGAACAAGCCCAAGTCCGCGGCCTACCGGGCGCCGGGAGCGACTCAAGCCGCCCTGGCAGTGGAGACCGTCATCGACGAACTCTGCGAGCGGATCGGCATGGACCCCTTGGAGTTCCGCCTCGTCAACGGCGTCAAAGAGGGGGACCGGCGCGTGGACGGGCCCGCCTACCGGCGCATCGGTTACCTGGAAGTAGTGAAGGCGACCAGGGAGCATCCTCACTATTCGGCGCCTCTCGGAGGGCCCAACCGAGGACGGGGCGTGGCCACCGGCTTCTGGTTCAACGCCGGCGGCCCCTCGAGCTGCTATTTGAGCGTGAACGCGGACGGCACGGTGGGCATGGTGGAGGGCTCCACCGATATCGGTGGGAGCCGTGTCGCCGTGGCGATGCAGGCGGCGGAGGTGCTCGGCATCCCCGCCGAGGCTGTGAAGCCCGTGGTGGCCGACACCGACTCCGTAGGCTATACCAGCGTGACTGGGGGGAGCAGCGTGGCGTTCAAGACCGGCCTGGCAGCCTACGAGGCAGCCCAGGACGTGAAGCGGCAGATGGTGGAACGGGCCGCCAGGATATGGGAGAAACCCGTCGAGGAGGTGGAGTCCGCCAACGGCGTCTTCCATCTCAAGTCCGACCCCGAGCTCAAGATGACGTTCAAGGATCTGGCGGCCAGGCTGCTTACGACAGGCGGCCCCATCACGGGGCGCGCCAGCGTAAACGCCCGCGGTGCCGGGCCTGGCTTCGCCGCCCACATCGTGGACGTCGAGGTGGACCCGGAGACGGGCAAGACCCAGGTCCTGCGGTACACGACCGTCCAGGACGTCGGCAGGGCCATCCATCCGAGCTACGTGGAAGGACAGATGCAGGGGGGCGCCGCCCAGGGTGTCGGCTGGGCGCTGAACGAGGAGTACGTGTACAACAAGCAGGGGGACATGACGAACTCCACCTTCCTGGACTACCGTATGCCCACCTCACTGGACTTGCCCATGATCGACACCGTCATCGTCGAGGTGCCGAACCCCACCCATCCCTACGGCGTCCGTGGCGTGGGGGAGGTCCCCATCGTGCCGCCGCCCGCCGCCATCGCCAACGCCATCTACGGGGCCATCGGCATACGCATGACCACGCTGCCCATGTCGCCTGGAAAGGTCCTGGAGGCCTTGCAGGCCAAGGGGAAGAGGCAGAGGTAGCCGCCATGCCCGAGGTCTGGATCCCCCCCATGATGCGACGGCTCACCGGCGGAGCAGAGCGGGTTCAGGTGCCCGGCTCCTCCGTGCGGCAGGTGGTGGAGAACCTGGAGCGGGCTTATCCCGGCCTCAAGGCGCTCCTCTATGATGAGGGGGGCGAGCGCCTTCGGCCAGACATCGCGGTGATTGTGGACGGGGAGGTATCGGCGCTGAGGCTGCTGGAGCGGGTGGAGGAGACCAGCGAGCTGCACTTCCTACCCGCGATCAGCGGTGGGAGCCTCTAGCTCGGGGAGCGCGGCGCTATGGAAGAGGTCTTTCGTGAAGCCCTGCGTCTGGCCGAGGAGGACCAGCCTCTCGTCCTCTGCACCGTGGTGCGGACGCGCGGCTCCACGCCCCAGAAGCCGGGGGCGATGCTGTTAGTCCGGGAGGACGGAACGGGCGTCGGGACGCTGGGCGGTGGCTGCGTGGAGGCCGACGTGTGGGCCGAGGCCCGGTCGGCTCTTGCGAGCGGCTCTGGGCCCGGAGTCGGCGAGTTCACCCTGAACGATGAGCTGGCCGCCGAGAGCGGCATGGTCTGCGGCGGCACCATGGAGATTTTTGTCCAGCCCTTCCCCCGCAGCCGCGATGCGCTCGTGGGCCCGCTCCGAGAGGTCCTGAGCGCCTACGAGGGTGGTAGGGGCGTCGCCGTGGCGATCCCTCTGTCGGGCGCCAGGGCCGGGTCGCTCCTGCTGCTGCGAGAGGACGGCTCTCGAGATGGCGACCTGGGAGCCCCTGCGCTGGAGGAACGTGTCGCTCGGGCGGCGCGCGGCCTCCTCGTCCATGGGGGCACGAGCGTCCTGCCTGCCGAGGAGGGGCCGGAGCTGCTGGTCCAGGCCTTCGTCTCTCCGCCCCATTTGGTCATCGGGGGTGCGGGGCACATCGGCAAGGCATTGGCAGCCTTTGCGAAATCGCTGGGGTACCGCGTTACGGTCATCGACGACCGGGCCCAGTTCGCCAACCGCGAGCGCTTCCCCACCGCCGACGCCATCCTCGTCGAGGAGATCCCCTCTGGGCTCCACAGCCTCTCGGTCACTCCGAATACTTTTATCGTCGTCGCGACCCGGGGCCACAAGCTGGACGATCGGGCTCTCTTGGAGGCCGTCCGCTCCCCGGCGGGCTATGTGGGCCTGGTAGGCAGCGTCCGCAAGACCCTCCTCATCTACGAGGAGCTGCTGGCCGAAGGAGTGCCTGTGGAGCGCCTGCGCCAGGTCCACGCTCCGGTGGGCTTGGACATCGGGGCCCGAACGCCCGACGAGATCGCCCTCAGCATCCTGGCGGAGATGACCATGGTGCGGCTGGGCGGAGCCGGCTCTCCAATGAAGATGGCGGAGAAGCACTTCCAGAAGGCCACGGAGAAGGCGGCACGCGCCGTAGCCATCCGTAAATGAAGTGGTCGGGGGGGGGGAGAGACCCCC
>JACQUM010000124.1 GCA_016210295.1 Chloroflexota bacterium
CGAAGCCGTACAGGGCGATGGCATCCTCGCGGACCTGCAGATGGGTGTAGAGGACCGCCTCCGTCCCCACCGGCCCCATCGTCGCCAGCGTCGAGGCAGGCACCGCGACGGCGAGACCGACTCCGCCCACGAAGAGGACGACGCTCTCCGGCGTCTTGGCCTCGATGATGCCCCGCAACGAGACGATCACTTACTGCACCCCTGGCTGGGGAAGAGAACGAAGCAAGGGATTATGCAGCTCCTTAGCAGCGACTAGCGGCTCGGCCAGATGATCTCCCCGTCCTCCCAGACCGGATCGGCCTGCAAAGCCGCACGGAACCGGCGGTACCACTTGTCCTGCTCTGGGTCGTCGGCGTTGGCCGTGTAGGTCTTCTTGTCCTGGAAGACGGCGACCATGATGTACTCGTTCGGCTTGTTGTCAAGCTTGTACACATAGCTAGCGACCGCCCCCTTCACCTTGGGCCGCCGGGTCTTGTCCCATTCGTCTGACAGCGCCTGCACCGTCTTCTCCTGGCCTGGCTTCACGCGGAGATGCGCGACCGTCCCGTACATAGGCTCCTCCTTCTAGGCTATGGAAGGTCTAGCCGACCTTCATCCACTAAGATAGATACCTATTTTACAACGCGCCGCCAATGGGAGACCACGCAGGACGTGGCTCGCCCCCGTCGCTCCCCAGGGACATCTGGGCCTCGCGACGCGACTGCAGGATGTGGCAGAGGGCGACGGCCAGGGCGTCCGTCGCGTCCAGCCGCGAGCCTTCCAGCGAGACACCCAGCTGCAGGCCAAGGACTCGGGCGACCTGGGCCTTGTCGCTGCCACCATAGCCGGAGACCTCGGAGCGCACCCGCGCAGGCGGATACTCGGCGATTGGAAGGCCTCTCTTGGCGGCGGCCAAGAGGGCGATCCCTCGCGCCTCGCCGATGGCGAAGGCGGAGCGGACGTTTCGGGCGACGAAGGGCCTCTCCACCGCAACCGCCTCCGGCACCAGGCGGTCGAGCAACGCATCCAGGCCCTGCTGGAGGTGGAGAAGACGCTGGGGAAGAGGAAGCCGAGGAGAGGCGCGGAGGACGCCGCTTTCAACCAAGGAGACCTCATCGGCGAGGAGGTCGAGGACTCCGTACCCCATCACCACTGTGCCGGGGTCGATGCCGAGGACACGCACGGCGGTGCTAGGAGCTCGCTTGCTTCTGGAGAAGGTGGTCCGGGAAATTGCCGTTGCAGTAGACACGCTGGACGTCGTCCAGCTCCTCCAACTTCTCCAGGAGCCGCAAGTTCTGGATGGCAGCCTTGTCATCCAGATCGACCACCGTCTTGGGCAGCAACGTCACATCGGCGGAGGTCACGGTGGCGCCCTGCTCTTCCAGGGCCCGTCGTACTTTCTCCAGGTCCTCCGGCGCCGTGACGACCTCCAGAACGCCATTGTCGACGCGGAAGTCCTCCGCACCCGCGTCGATGACGGCAAGAGCCATCTGCTCCAGGGTCGCCGCCGGCCCCTCTACGACGATCTGGCCTTTCCGATCGAAGTTCCAGCCGGCGGTCCCCGTCTCGCCGAGGGTGCCACCGTTGTGCGCGAAAGGAGTCCGGATCTCAGCGGAGGTGCGGTTCCGATTGTCGGTGAGGGCCCGCACGATGATGGCGGCCCCTCCAGGGCCATACCCCTCGTAGACGATCTCCTCCAGAGCATCCGCCTTCCCATCGGTACCGGCGCCTCGCTTGATGGATCGCTCGATGTTTTCGAGGGGCATGTTGTCGTCCCTCGCCGTCTGGATGGCGAGCCGGAGGCGGGTGTTGAAGTCGGGGTTGGGTCCTCCTCCCTGGCGGACGGCGATGGTGATCTCCCTCGCCAGCTTCGTGAAAAGCTGAGCTCGCTTCGAGTCAGTGGAGCCCTTCTGTCGCTTGATCTGCGCCCAGTGCGAGTGTCCAGACATGAGAGCTCACCTCCTCACACAACCCCGGACGCCGTTCACTTCCGCAGCGCTCAAACGACTCTCACCGAGACTCATCCCCCTGGGAAGGAGGCCCCCTGAACTTCCCGCGCCTGCCCTCGGCTCTATTGGATCTCAAGCACGGCCCGGACGCCGCGCTTGATGGCAGCCACGCGGAGCAACGTCCGGATGGCCTCCGCCACCCTGCCCTGCCGACCGATGACTCTCCCCTTGTCCTCAGAAGCGACCTCCAGCCGGAAGATGATGCGCCCGTCCTCCCCCTGCTCCTCCTGGATCCGCACCTCCTCTGGCTTGTCGGTAATACTCTTGACGATGTATTCCAGAAGCTCCTTCATGGCAGGCTTTACCCTTTCGGCAGAATCCCTTGGCGCCGGAGCAGCTTGGCAACCGTCTCGGATGGCTGTGCCCCTTTCTGGAGCCACGAGGTCACCTTCGCTCCGTCCAACACGATGGTCGCGGGGTCAGTCTGCGGATTGTAGTATCCCAGGCGATCGACATAGTCGCTTCCTTGAGGGGACCGGGCGTCTATGACGACGACGCGGTAGTGCGGATTCCCTCGGGAGCCCACCCGAGCGAGCCGAATACGTAACATAGGACCTCCTGCCGAGCATGATGTGAGAAGGGGGGCAGAGAGCCTTCTTCGCCCTATTATAGCGTCCAGAGCCAGGCGGCTGCCACAGAACTCCTCCGGGCCCACGCGGCTGTTCGAGCGTGACATCCCCTGGAGGCATGGTCACTACTTTGCCGCCCCCATCAGAAGGAAGCGACAGGCCATGCTGTCATCGCGAGGGCGCAGTAACCTCCGGTCGGGCGTGGCTCTCCACCAGGGCTTCGATGAGGCGCTCCACGATAGCGTCGGCCTTGGCCCGCATCTCGTCGTCGGTAGCGTCCTGGATGGGGTGCGGCACGAATACCCGACGCGCCTCCGGCAGGCCGAGAGCCTTTGCCTGGGCCTCGGCGGCCTCCACGAAGCCTGTCGAAGCGATGCAGACTGCGGGCTTCCCCTGGATCTCGAACCAGACTGTGTCGTGCACACTGCACGTCG
>JACQUM010000127.1 GCA_016210295.1 Chloroflexota bacterium
CATCGACCTCCGCCGGGAGACCGTCCTCACTCTGGAAGAGATGGGGATCAACGTGGAGTACAGTCACCACGAGGTGGCCCCCGGCCAGGAGGAGATCGTCCTGCGCTACACCGACGCCCTGACCATGGCCGATAACTGCATGACCCACCGGCTGGTGGTGAAGCAGGTAGCGGCCTCTCATGGGGTCCACGCCACCTTCATGCCCAAGCCCATTTTTGGCGTGAACGGCAGCGGCATGCACACTCATATGTCCCTGTTCCAGGGGGCGCGGAACGCCTTCTATGACGAAAGGGACTCGGCTCACCTCTCGGCCCTGGCGCGGTGCTTCATCGCCGGACTGCTCCGCCATGCCCGCGAGATCACGGCCGTGACCAATCAATGGGTCAACTCCTACAAGCGGTTGGTACCGGGCTACGAGGCCCCTGTCTACCTCTCCTGGGCCATGAGGAACCGGTCGGACCTGATCCGTATCCCGGCCCACGACCCGCGCCGCAAGGAGGCTACTCGCATCGAGTACCGGGCCCCCGACCCCGCCTGCAACCCGTACCTCGCCTTTTCGGTCATGGTGGCGGCGGGGTTGGAGGGCACCGAGAAAGAGTACCCGTGTCCGCCGCCTGTCGAGGAGAACGTCTACGAGATGACGCCCGAGGAGCGGGAGAAGCGGGGCATTGGGACGTTGCCCGGAGACCTCTATGAGGCGGTCCAAGAGGCGGAGAAGAGTCCCCTTGTGCGACAAGCTCTCGGCGAGCACGTTTTCCAGAGCTTTATCAAGAACAAGAAGATCGAGTGGGAGGAGTACCGCGCCCAGGTCACCGACTACGAGACGCGGCAGTACCTCCCCAAGCTCTAGTCCACCAGGCCCGTAGAGCGCTCCACGAGGAATGGCAGCGGTGAAGGATTTGTTGCACCAGGACGGGTTGGGGAACGCCCCCCTCTACCGTCCCACCGATGAGAGGGCTGCCTGTGGCACGGGGTTCGTCACGCGTGTCTCCGGCGTGCCCAGCCATGACATCGTGGAGAAGGCGGTCCAAGCCGTCATCAATCTGACGCATCGGGGTGCGGTCTCCGCCGACGGCCGGACCGGAGACGGCGCGGGCATCCTGACTCAGATACCTCGCAAACTCTTCGCCCGGGAGGCGGCCAGGCTGGGGTCCCCCAGGGTGGCTGCTGCGAACATCGCGGTGGCCATGGTCTTCCTGCCTGGTAAGGACACCGAGGGCAGAGGGTATGCTCTGCAGGCCGTGGAGCAAGGCATCGCCGCTCAGGGTTTGACGCTCTTGGGATGGCGGCGCGTCCCGGTGGACGAATCGGCTTTGGGGGACAAGGCTCTCTCCACGCAGCCGGACATTCGCCAGGCGCTGGTCGTACGCCCGGAGGGTCTCTCCGACACTGACTATGCCCGGGCGATCTATCTCGCTCGCCGTCGCGCGGAGAAGGCTGTTGCCGAGCGGAGGATCGATGGCTTCTACATTCCCTCCTTCTCGCACAAGACCATCGTTTACAAGGGCCTGTTTGTGGCCCCTCAGCTTCCACGCTACTACCGGGACCTTCAGGACCCCGACTACGAGACGGCCTTGGCTGTCTTCCACCAGCGCTACTCCACCAATACCTTCCCCAACTGGTTCTTGGCCCAGCCTTTCCGTTTCCTGGGGCACAATGGGGAAATCAACACCCTCCAGGGGAACCGGAACTGGCTCAAGGCCAGGGAGGCGGGGTTACACTCCCCGGTCTGGGACCGGAAAGAGGCCGCCTTGCTTCCACCGATCACGGACAGCACGGTGTCCGACTCGGCCAGCCTCGACCACGTCTTGGATTTGCTCGTCCATTCGGGCAGGGACGCGCTTCACGCGATGATGATGCTCATCCCGGAGGCGTGGGAGAACATGCCCAACATGGAGCCCTCCTGGCGGGCCTTCTATGAGTACCACGCCGCTCTCATGGAGCCCTGGGACGGCCCTGCCGCCATCGCCTTCTCCGACGGCACCGTTGTCGCGGCCACTCTGGACAGGAACGGGCTGCGGCCGGCGCGCTACCACGTCACCGGAGACGGCCTGGTGGTCATGGCCTCGGAGGTGGGCGTGCTGGAGGATATTCCAGAGGACCAGATCGTGGAGAAGGGGCGCCTGGGCCCAGGCCAGATGATCGCGGTGGACGTCGCCGAGAAGAGGCTCCTCCGCAACCAGGAGATCAAGGACCGCGTCGCGCATCGGCAGCCGTACGAGGAGTGGCTTTCTCGGCACATGGCTCGCCTGGACGCCGCCTCCTTCGAGCCCAATGGGAGAGGCGCCTTGGACGGTGAGCCAGCCCTCATCCAGAAACAACGCGCCTTCGGCTACACCGCCGAAGAGCCGCTCATGGTCCTGAAACCCATGGTCTTAGAGGGAAAGGACGCCACCTTCTCCATGGGGGACGACACTCCCTTGGCTGTCTTTTCCCAGATACGCCCTCCCCTGTACAACTACTTCAAGCAGAAGTTCGCCCAGGTAACCAATCCCCCCATCGACCCCCTCCGTGAGCAGATCGTCATGTCTCTCAACACCTACTTGGGGGCTCGGGGGAGCTTCATCGAGGAGAAGGAGGAGTCGGCGCGGCTCCTGGCCTTGATGGAGCCCATTCTCTTTGACTACGAGCTTGAGGCCCTCCGCCACGTGGACCGCCCTCACTTCCGCCTGGCGACGCTGCCCGCGGTGTTCCCGGTTTCCGCCGGCCCGGCAGGTCTCCGTGAGGCCCTGGAAGACCTCTGCCGGCAGGCGGAGTCCGCCATTGACGACGGCTACTCTATTCTCGTTCTGAGCGACCGTCCGGTGGACGCTGCCCACGCGCCCATTCCCATGCTCCTTGCAGTCGGTGGGGTCCATCACAATCTGATCCGGCGCGGGAAGCGCATGCGCGCCAGCCTGGTGCTGGAGACGGGAGACCCACGGGAGCTCCACCACTTCGCGGCGCTGATCGGCTACGGGGCCAGCGCTATCAACCCCTACCTTGCCCTGGACACCATCCGCGAGCTGTTCGAGAAGGGCGAATTGAAAGAGGTGGACGACGAGCAGTACGCCCTGCGGAAGGCCCGGGCCACCATCTCCAAGGGTGTCTTGAAGGTCATGTCCAAGATGGGCATCAGCACCATGACCAGCTACCACGGGGCGCAGATTTTCGAGGCCATCGGCCTCAGCCGGGAGGTCATCGACCGCTGCTTCGCGGAGACTCCCTCGCAGGTGGGGGGCATCGGGTTCGAGCAGATTGCCGAAGACGCCCTGGCTCGCCACGCCAAGGCCTTCTCGGAGCCGGTGACGCCCAAGTCTCGTTTGGATGACGTCGGTTTCATCCGCTACCGCAAGGTGGGTGAATACCACGCAAACAACCCCATCGCCGTCCGGGCGCTCCATGGGGCGGTGCGCAGCGGCAACTACGCGGACTACAAGATTTACGCCGATATGGTGAACAGCCGCCCGCCCACTGCTCTACGCGATGTCCTGCGCTTCAAGAGGCTGCGCGCTCCGATTCCGATAGGCGAGGTGGAGCCGATCGAGTCCATCTGGAAGCGCTTCGCCACTGGCGCCATGTCTTTGGGCGCCCTGGGCCCGGAGGCCCACGAGACCCTGGCCATGGCGATGAACTTCATCGGGGGGATCTCCGATACGGGAGAGGGCGGCGAGGACCCGCGGCGGTACCGTAACCTCTTCAACGGTTACAGTGCCAACTCGCGGGGCAAGCAGGTGGCCTCCGGCCGCTTCGGCGTCACACCGGAGTACCTGGCCATGGCAGAGGACCTGGAGATCAAGATGGCCCAGGGCTCCAAGCCGGGCGAGGGTGGCCAGCTCCCCGGCCACAAGGTCGTGGAATACGTGGCTTACATCCGGCACACGCAGCCCGGGATCACCCTCATCTCGCCCGCACCCCACCACGACATCTACTCCATCGAGGACCTGGCCCAGCTCATCTACGACCTCAAGGTGGCTAACCCGCGGGCCCACGTCACCGTCAAGCTCGTCGCTGAGGCGGGAGTCGGGACCATCGCCGCCGGGGTGGCCAAGGGCTACGCGGATAAGGTCCACATCAGCGGACACGATGGGGGGACGGGGGCGAGCCCCCTCTCCTCCATCAAGAACGCCGGCGTTCCGTGGGAGCTGGGCGTGGCGGAGACGCAGCAGGTCCTGGTCATGAACGACTTGCGGGGCCGCGTGAAGATTCGCACCGACGGGGGCTTCCACACCGGCCGGGACGTGATTGTTGCCGCCATGCTAGGGGCCGACAACTACGGCTTCGGCACCATCTCTCTCATCGCCATGGGGTGCGAGATGGCCCGCCAGTGTCACCTCAACTCCTGCCCCGTGGGGATCGCTACGCAGAGGGAAGACCTTCGCGCCAAGTTCAACGGCAGCGTGGAGACCCTCGTTCACTACTTCACCTTCGTCGCCACCGAGGTCCGCGAGGTCCTGGCCAACCTGGGCTATCGCTCCTTGGAGGAGGTCATTGGCCATCCCGAGTACCTGGAGCCCAAGGAGATGCCGGAGGAGTCGCGCGCCCGTTTCGTCGATCCGCGGCCTCTCCTCATTGCCCCTGACCCGACCTTTACGCGCTCCATTCGGGGCATGCAGGAACGCAACGATCGCCCCGGCGCTCCTTTCGACGACCGCGTCCTGGAGGACGGTGTTCGGGATGCTGTCGAGACGGCTACACCTATCCATCGCACCTACTCCATCCGCAACACCGATCGAACGGTGGGGGCCCGGGTCTCCGGCGCCATCGCCTATAAGTACGGGGACAAGGGCTTGCCGGAAGGGACCGTCCAGCTGGACTTCAAGGGGACGGCCGGCCAGTCCTTCGGGGCCTTCCTGGTGAACGGGGTGCGCCTCACTCTCACTGGCGAGGCCAACGACTACGTGGGGAAGGGGATGGGCGGCGGAGAGCTGGTGCTCCGGCCACATCCTGAGGCCGCCTTCGTCTCTCATGAGAACTGCATCATGGGGAATACCTGCCTCTACGGGGCGACAGGAGGCCGCTTCTTCGCGGCGGGCCGCGCCGGCGAGCGCTTCGCCGTCCGCAACAGCGGCTGCCAGGCGGTCGTGGAGGGGGTGGGTGATCACGGCTGCGAGTACATGACCAACGGGATGGTCGTCATCCTGGGCGAGGTGGGCCGCAACTTCGGCGCCGGGATGAGCGGCGGCGTCGCTTTCGTGTTGGACGAGAAGAAGCAACTGCCGAGGCTCTACAACGCGGAGCTCCTCTCGCTGGACCCCCTGACCGACCCGGACGACGAGGCCCATGTCCTGGAGCTGATCCGCCGGCACACGGAGCTCACGGGGAGCAAGCGCGGCGGCGATGTCCTGGCCCGCTGGGACCACTACAGGCCCCTCTTCGTCAAGGCCATTCCCAGCCAGTTGAAGAACAAAGGAATGTCCCTGGCGGACGTCCTCAAGAAGGTGGAGGGCGCCGCCGTCGTTGCCACGCGCTAGCAGCGTCGTCCTGCCTCCGCCCCTCCCCGAGAGTGCTCGGGCGGGGCGGAGTCTTTTTGGGGGCCTTTTTCTCCTTAGGTGAGGGTTGACAGTCCGGTGAAATTGTATAGGCTTAATTGTAGACTTAGTGCTGATATTGCCCGGAGATTAGTAGGGACGAAGGGTTTTTTGGTGAGGACGCACTAGTCGTCAGGTAGTTTGCCCCATGCCTCCCGGTGGGAGCGAAAGGAGCAGAATCGTGGCGCAATCTTTGTTGATAACCCTCCGAGAAGGGCTGGAGGCGGCGCTGATCGTGGGGATCGTCCTGGCGGTTCTGGTGCAACTTGGGCGGCGCGACCTCCAACGGCCCGTGTGGCTAGGGGTCGGCCTGGGAGTCGCCGCGAGCCTGGGGGTGGGCGGAGTCCTCTTCGGCGTGGGTTTCGCCCTGGAGGGCGCCGCTGAGGAGGCCTTCGAAGGTCTGGCTATGCTCGTCGCCGCCGGGGTCCTGACCTGGATGATCGTGTGGATGAAGGGCCGGGCCCGTTTCCTCAGGAAGGAGATCGAGGCGCAGGTGCGGCAGACCATTGCGGGAGGCTCTGCTCTGGCTCTGACTGGCCTCGCCTTTTTCGCCGTGGGGCGGGAGGGATTGGAGACGGCCCTCTTCCTGTTCGCCGCGGTCAAGACCAGCACCGCCCTTGAGACCTTGACGGGTGGGCTGGCGGGCCTGGCTCTCGCCGTCGCCCTGGGGGTCGTCATCTATCAGGGGAGCAGAGCCCTGAACCTCCGGGCCTTTTTCACGGTGACCGGCCTCTTGTTGATCCTCTTCGCCGCGGGGCTGTTCGCCCGTGGCATCCACGAGTTCCAGGAGCTGGGCCTGGTCCCCTCCATCATCGCCCCGGTCTGGGACACCAACGGGGTGTTGAACGAAAAGGAGGGCGTGGGGGCCTTGCTGAAGGGCCTCCTTGGATACAACGGCAACCCGTCGCTGGTCGAGGTTATCGGCTACACGGCCTACCTTGTCGTCGGCCTGGCCTACTTTTACTCCTGGGTCTCGCTCCAAAGGCTCCTGAGGCGGGGCGCGGCGGCTTAGCGGGGCAGGAAACTCACCCCCAAACCTGTTGTCGGCGCGTTCTTCAAGGTAGCCGTTCGGCTGTGCTCAGGGCAACCTCTTGGGGTTTCGCTCTGCTGCACTCCCCTTATTCAGCATCCTGCTCGGTCTCCTTCGAAGGTTCACTCTCGGTGCCGATGTCTCTTTGCGCTTCGTCTCCTATTCTGTCCGCGGAGAGTTCACGAGTCGCGCTCCTTACCTAGCTCCATCTCTCGGATGCTATACTGAGGCAAACGGGAGGGGAGAAGGAGAGGCGTGCGCACCTTCCGCGTGGCCCTCGCTCAGGTCAACCCCACCGTGGGTGACCTGGACGGCAACACCCGGCTCATCTGCGACGGAATCGAGGAGGCTCGCCGCCTCGGCGCCGACCTGGTCGCCTTCCCCGAGCTGTGTGTTACCG
The DNA here is from genome assembly GCA_016210295.1 of Chloroflexota bacterium. Classification (GTDB taxonomy): domain Bacteria; phylum Chloroflexota; class Dehalococcoidia; order UBA6926; family JACQUM01; genus JACQUM01. The sequence goes on from JACQUM010000127.1 coordinate 6,941, forward strand.
GCTACCCTCCCGAGGACCTGCTCCTCAAACCCAGCTTCGTCGCCGAGAACCGGAAGCGGTTGGACCGGATCGTGGAGGCGTCCTCGGGGATAGCGGTGGTCGTGGGCTTCGCCGACGCCGACGGCTCCGACATCTACAACGCCGCCGCAGTCATCCACGATGGAAAGCTCGTGGACGTCTACCGCAAAATCTTCCTGCCCACCTACAGCGTCTTCGATGAGGATCGCTACTTCCGCGCTGGCGACCGCTGTCCGGTCTATGTGATCAACGGCGTCGCCGTCGGTGTCAATGTCTGCGAGGACCTCTGGTA
>JACQUM010000128.1 GCA_016210295.1 Chloroflexota bacterium
CTATGTCCAGGCTCTGCTGGTAGAGGTCCCGGGCCTCCTCCGGGCGGCCCTGGTCCTGGTTGGCGATGCCCAGGTTCTGCATTATGGTCGCTAGGCGCTGGTCATCCCCGATTGCCTTCGCCGCCTCTACCCCAGCCTCGCCCCATGCCACGCGCTCCGTCCAGTAGCCTCGCGCGTTCCAAAACTGCTGCAGGCCCACGATCAGCTCTGTGAACAGGTGGGCAGCGGATTGCTCCTTCGGCCTGGCAAGGCACCATTCCAGGGTGCCACGGATGTTGGAGAAGTCCAGGGCAACGGCGTTCAGGTGCTCCTCGGTTGGCTGGTCGTGGGCATCGGTAAACCCGGCGTAGTATGCGGCGAGGCGGAGGTGCAGGGCGTCGGCGTCCTCCAGCTTGCTAGTGGCGTACTCTTTGAGCAAGGGATGGAGGCTGTAGCGGCCTGTGGCCTGGTCGCGGCGGAGGAGGGAGACGCCCGCCAGGTTCCCCAGCTCAAGGACGATGTCTTCATCAAAGAGGGACTGGACGGCCTCGGCGGAGAAGTCGGGGCCGGCGAAGACGCCGAGGGCGGCAAAGAGGCGCTCTTCTTCGCCCGAGAGAAAGCTGTAGGAGAGGTCAAAGGCGCCCCAGACGGGGCCCAGCGTTTGGGAAGGGCGGGTCCTGAGCTGGCGTCCAAGCTCGGCAGCGCCGAGCTTGGACAGGAATGGCGCGGCTACGGTGATGGCCAGGGGGTTGTTCTGGAGGAAGGCCAGGATGCCCTCTACGGCCTGGCGCTCTTCAGGTTTGGGCGCGCGTCCGGCGTAGCGGGCAAAGAGGCGGAAGGCGGCGTCTGGTTTGAGCGGCAGTAGCTCCAGCGTGGGTATGCCGGGGATAGCATCGCGGCTGGTGACCAGGAGAGGGCCGTCCATGACGCGCCTGCGGAAGGCGGCGACGGCTTCTACGGCGGCGGGGCCGTCGGCGTTGTTGAAGGCAATGAGGGGCGGCGGGCTGCCGAGGTTGGCAATGAGGATGGGGATTTTCTGGTCCACGTCGTCGGTTTCCAGGACGGCCTGCGCCCCGAGGCTACGGGCCACGTCGTCGCAGAGGGTCACGAGGGAGATGTTGGCGCGGCCTTCAAGGTTTACGTAGTGCTGGCGGCCCTGGTAGGCCTGCTGTACGTTGGGGGAGCGTAGGGACTGGACGGCAAGCTCAGTCTTGCCGATGCCCGGCTCGCCGTGGATGAGGAGGGACTGGCGGCCCAGAAGGGCGGCGACCACGGTGGCCATTTCGGCGGTGCGGCCGACGAAGGTGGTGGGGTCGTGGAGGGGAACGGTGGCGGGGGGGTCTTTTTGAGAGGGTTCCTCGCCCTTGCCATTGAGATGCTTTTTCCTGCGCAGGGTATCCATGAGGTTGCGAGGGCCAATGATTAACGTCACCACAAAGATTGCGATGACGACAGCGGATGAGATGATGGCTGCGAGAATTTCGGGGTCCATTTCGGCGCAATCATAGCACGAGTGCGGGTTAAGCTGGCAATGGCTGCGAGGGGCTACGTAGGGGCGACGCATGCGTCGCCCCTACGGGTCAGGGCAGACGACCTAACCCCTCGCCCCTTCCCCATTCGCTGCGCTCAGGGCAGGCTCTAGGAAGGGGGAGATGGGAGAGACGGGACGCGGCATGCCACGTTCCGTCTCTCCCATCATATTCATAGGAGATTCAAGCGTCGCAGGGGACGTTGTCTAGCTAGGCCTTGGCAAGATGCTGGGTAAGGATATAGACGAAGGTGTCGAAGGCTACATAATCCTCAGGGCCGTAGCGGGGATCAAAGGCGGAGTCCTCCCAGGCATTGATGAGAAGTTCGTCGCCGCTGCTGTGCACTGCCTCGGAGATGAGCGCTGTGACGGCTTTGGCAGACGTCTCTGATTCAGAGATGAACAGCAGCACCAGCAGGGAAGGTACCCTTGCCAGAGGATCGCGTTCCTGCACCACGGCGGCCAGGCCGACGATCTGCGCCTCTAGCTTGTCTGCTCTGAGGGTGTAAGTGTTCTCCAGGGCATCCAGGGATGTGGAGGTGTCCTGGGTTTGGGCGCTGACGCGGCTCATGTCCTCGGCCAGGCGTGCCATGCGCTCTTCCGCGACGCTGACCTCTTCCTGAAGTTTGCCTGCCTGAGTCTGGATGGCATGGGTCTGAGACTGAAGGGCAATAGCCTCAGAGTGTGTTGCTTCAGCCTGGGCCTGGAGAGTGGCGACGGCTGTTTCAATGGCCTGTACGCGGCCTATGGACTGGTCAAAGTTGGCCTTGGTGGCGGCAGACAGGCGGGCGATAGTCTCGCTAGAGGCATCTATCTGCTGTTGCAAGGAAGCGATGGTCGTTTGCAGTGAAGTTACCTCTGCCTGGGTTTGCGCTGCCTCGCTTGGCGAGACACAGCCTGCGGCCAGCAGCAGGACGAGGGCGGACACGATAAGCGTCAGGGCCGGTTTCTTTCCCAACATGGTGTTCCTCCTTGTTTAGTGGGGCTGGGGTTAGCTGGTGCTCAAGGGGAGAGAGAGGGGCTGGCTTTGAAAACTAGGTGTCCATTGCTGCCTCCAAGGTGTGATGGATTCATGGTAGAGCTGGCGGTGGTCTGCGCTCAGGGGAGAAGGTACTAATCTGCATTGGTTGCTTGCCTTCCGAGGCATGGTATGAATGCACTACAGTTCTCTGGCGGGGCACCTTCGCTTTTGGGTGGAGGTGCTGTAGTATGGCTGTCGCAACAACACA
>JACQUM010000130.1 GCA_016210295.1 Chloroflexota bacterium
AGTCTACTCTCCACCCAGAGAGAACCTCCGTGGGCCTCGACGATGCCTCGGCAGATGGCGAGGCCGAGGCCAGCCCCACGAACCCCTCGGCGCCTAGAGTTGGCACCCCGGTAGAAGGGCTCGAAGACCCTCTCGACCTCGTTGGCGGATATGCCGTCGCCGTGGTCCTTGACGGTGACGACAAGGTGCTGGTCCTGGACCGTCGCCTCTATCTCGACGGGCGAACCGGGGTCGGAATACCGCGCCGCGTTGTCCACCAGGTTGTGCAATACCTGCTCGATTCTGACGGGGTCGCCGAGCACGTCTGCATCTGTTTCAGGGCACCGAGCCACCAGGGTGTAGCCCTTCTCCACGAGCCCGGGGGAGACTTTGTGCAGGACGCCATCCAGGAGCTCCTGGAAACTGAAGGGGCTTCGGTCTATGGGAAGCCTTCCAGCCTGCAACCGAGAAGCGTCCAGGAGGTCGTCGATCATTCGCTGGAGCTTACTCGACTCCTCGTCGATGATCTGCAGGAAATCCCGGCGGGTCGTGGCGTCCACCACGATGTCCTCTCGCAGGAGCGTCGTCGCGTAGCCCCGGATGAACCCTAGAGGCGTCCGCAGCTCGTGGGAAACCGCGGAGATGAACTCGGCTTTCATGCGGTCCAACTCGTGCTGGGCCTCCACCCGGCTCAGCTCGCCCAGGAGCCGGGCGTTCTCGATGGCGATGGCTATCTGGTTGCAGAGGGCGTCCAGAGTCTCGCGCTCTTCGGGAGCAGGAGGGTCTCCGTGGGCACGAGAGAGGGAAAGGACGCCGAGGACTCCCTTGGGCGATTTCAGCGGAAGTATCGCTAGGACGCGGGCCCGTGGCGCCCGACACAGGGGCTGAAAACTCTGGCGCTCCTCGGTGCCAAGGTAGAGGGGGAGGCCCTGGGAGGCTACATGGCCGCAGGGACACGCATTCAGGCCGACGGGCTGGCTCCGGCAGGGGAAGCCAGTGAAGTCTCCCAAGGCGCTGGCGACCGTCAGTTGGCCGTCTCGGCCATTCAGGAGGCGGATGGAGGCGGCGTCCATCTGGGTGTTCTCGAGAACTACGCGCAGACACCGGCTTAGCATCTCCTCTTGGTCCCCGATCTCGTTGGCTGCGGTGGCCACGGCGGTGACCGCCGCCAGCTGGCGGTTCCGAGTCGCCAGCTCCTTTGTCCTCTCGACGACCTTCCCTTCCAGCTCCTCCCCCCACCTCCGCGCCTGCTCCAGGGAGGCTTTGAGCTGGACGCGCATGGTCTCCAGGCTCTCAGCAAGGATGCCGATCTCTGCTCCCTCACCTACCCGGATGCGCTGATCTAGATCTCCTGATGCCATCTGTTGGGCTGCGCCGGTGAGGGCCCTCACCGGACGAACCAGCAGGCGGGCGCCGATGAGGGTCACCGCCCAGAGAAAGGTCAGAGAGAGCGCGCCCGCCAGAAGGAGCGTGTTCCGCAGACTGGTCACGGGGGCGAAGGTCTCCCAATCGGTGCCTCCCACGGACAACCCCCAGCCAGCGGAGGGGACCGGAGCGAAAGCCATGACGTGGTAGCCGTATTGCTCGGTCCCTCCTGCCGCGTGCCAGGGCATGTAGGGGACGTTTTCGACCCCTGCTCCCGCCGTGCGAAACATGCTCAGATAGAAGGGGAGGTGTTCGCCCGGCCTCAAAAAGCCGCCCGAATCGGTGGAGGCGACAATAAGGCCCCTGCGGTCCACCAGTTCCGTGTGTCCCGTGTGTCCAATGTCCCGAGCCTGCATCAGAGGACCCGTGATCTCACCGCTGGTGACGTCGATGAGGCCACTCAACATGGAGAGGAGGGTGCCATCGGGGGCGAGGATGGGGACGGTGAGGGCGACGGCGGGTTTGCCAGAGGTTGAGTCTAGGAAGGGGTCGGAGACGGTCCGGCTCTTGGTCTCCTTTACATCGCGTATGTTGGCCTCCGAGGAAAGGTCCGTGCCAGGAGGCAACTTACCCGGCGGCTCGGAAAGCACGACTCGTCCCTGAGCATCCAGGAAGTACACGCCGAGGGAGAGGGTCCCCACCCGACCGTAGGCGTGAGCCAGCATGTGGTACTCATCGGCCAGGGAAGGAGACCGCGGGTCGAAGGCGGCGAACTCGGTGGCCTTCTCCAGCTCGTAGAAGCCCCGCTCCACGAGCCGGTCGATCTCCTGCGCCGCCATCTGGGCGATGACGAGCCTCTCCTGAAGGATGCGATGGGTGCTGTCGTTGACGGCTTGCAGGCTCAAGAGGCTGAAGATGCCAAACAGCACGAGGAAGCCCAGGGTGACGGCGAGGGCCAGCCGGGGCCACAGATTGAGCTGTTGCCACTTTCGAAGGGCGGTAGAAAGGCCGGGGGTCCGTGCCATATGTGCTCGAAAGACTGCTGCTCTTCCCCTCTGGGTTCATTCTACGACGGGACGACAGGGGCCTCTGTGTCACGACGGCTGGCAGGCTCGATCCTAAGCGGACTACCGCTAGCGGCACCACAGCCGCCAGAAGAGTGTGGCCATGCTGCTGGCCTCGATGCGGCTCAGGCCCGCCTCTTCCAGTGCACCAGCGCCGCCAGCACCGCCCCGTCGGTCTCGACCGCTTTGGACAGGTTTCACTGCGGTTTCCATGGTCCCTCCTCACGTCTATTACCTGTCCAATTCTTAAGTGGAGCACAACACGCGCAGGCATCGAGGAGGCGGTTGACATCTGGGACGGAAAGTCTATAGTCCATGACAAGGGAACTGAAAGTATTAAGAGGTTTTATGAGATTCCCCCCGCCGTGGCAAGACCGCTTTGCGATGGTTCGCCTGCCGTAGAACATACGAGGAGTAGCGAGGGAAGCCATGGATCATGCCGACGCTGGTTGTAAAGAAAGGACGTCGTGGTCTCTCGGCGTCAAGGCGGCGCTATGCCGTTGAGGCGAGGCCTCCCCTTGCAGCCCATCCCGGTAGCTCTCTCGGCCAGCCACCGGCGCGCTCCCCTCGCCATTCGGGAACGATTGGCTCCGCGGAGCGAGGAGGAGGCACCCGCCTGGCTCGACAGGCATCTTTCCCAAGGAGTGCTGCTAGCAACGTGTAACCGGCTCGAGGTCTATACCGTGGCCCCTTCGGTGCAGGAGGGGCGGGCGAGCCTTCAGAGCGCCCTGCTGAGCCGCTGGGAAGGGGACCCCGTAGAGCTTCTTCCCTGCCTGGACGTCTACGTGGGGGAAGAGGCTATGCAACACCTTTTTGAAGTCTCTGCAGGGCTCGACTCTGTAGTCGTGGGAGAGGCCCAGATCCTCGGCCAGGTAGGAGACGCGCTCCGGATCGCTCGACGGGCTGGGACAGCTAGTCAGGAGCTGACGCAGCTTTTCACTTCCGCTATTAGGGCAGGGCGCAATTCGTCGCGACGGTGGAGGAGAAGTTCGAATCTTCTAGGTGGGCCTCTTTGGACAGTACTCGAACTTTCTGCGACCTGAGCTGGTGCCCAAGCTAAGGCAACTCCTGGTCTATCTCACGCTCAACAGTTCTTGAGGCGGCGTCTACCGCGCACATGGAAATAGCAGTCCTCAAAGTCAGGTTACCCTTTGAGCCACTTACCGCCACTGATCATACTCACAGCCTGCTCAATACGTCGAGCACGAGTCTCGGCGCGCTTTGATGAATTGATCCAGTTCACATACTCCTTTTGATGCGAATAAGGCATCTTGGCAAAGCGCTCGCTAGCTTCCAGTCTTGAAGCCAGGGCTTGCGAAATGTCCTCCGGGACTTCTACTACCCTTGGCGCCGTGTCCAGCTCCACCTCTACCTCAACCGTGTCGTCTTGGGTAGCCTTGGCAGCCTGCTGGAGCGTCTTGTTCACGACCAAGAAGTGGGTACCGTCTCCTTCGGCCATGAGCGAGCCACGGAACGGCGTGCCCTTGACCGGCACCCGGCCTTTGGTGCCAAAGGCTTCCTGCACACTAAACGGTATCCGCACGTAGGTCCACGTGCCAACTGCAGGAGGCCGCTCAAGGCGGGCTTTGAAGCGATGTTGCTGACTCCATAACTAACCTCCTTCTTGGCTGAGCGCCAGCAAAAGAGGGCCCCGAATTTCTCGGGGCCCTCTTTTTTAGATCCGGCTGAAGCCTGTGGACTTCTTCCAGAGTGCACCGTGGCCGCGGGATCCGCGGCGGTCGGCTGGTGCTTCTGAATCGAAGTCAGCGGGAGGAGGCTGCTACCAAGACCTCTGCTGGCGTGACCCGAAGCGTGACGAGCCACCCTGGCCGCCGCGCGGGCCGGCACCTTCGCTGCGCTCTCGTGCTTCGTTCACTGTCAACGCCCGGCCCTTGACCTCTTTGCCGTTCAAGCCTGCGATAGCGGCCTTGGCCTGGGACGCATCCTGCATCTCTACAAAGCCGAAGCCACGAGAACGGTTCGTGTCCCGGTCCTTGACGACCTGCGCGGAGGTGACTTGACCGTACTCGGCGAACGCAGTGTGCAGATCGCTGTCGGTCGATTCAAAACTAAGGTTGCCTACGAAAATCCTCATGCGGTGCTCCTGTAAGTTGCAATTCTCCTGAACCTCAAAAGCGCCGCTCAATCAGACAACCAGCCGACAGTTGGAGATAGGGAACGGACTGCCAAGTCGGATCCGGAGTAGCACCAGTATACACGCAATGGGGCCCGGAGGATAGTCCTGCTGGGCAATGCATGGACCGATAGAGCGGCGGCGCGGCACTGTGGTCGCTAGGGAGATGGAGGCCGAAGTGGTTGGGGACGCCATCCGCTTTGGTTTCTTCTACGTGAGAGGGTTTGGTGACACGATGGCTGGCTGCCCAGCTGACAAATTGACCAGGGGCCTGCGAAGCCAGGCGATGAGGGCGATAAGACACGCGGTAGAAGCGCCGGCGAGGATGAAGGGAACAGCCGTCCCCCACTTGTCGCCCATGGCGGCGAGAGGAATGGCGCCAAGCGGCATCGCAGCGAACGTGAGCATGTAGATGCTCTGGACTCGCCCACGGAACTGGGGCGATGCGCGAAGCTGGACCAGAGTCTGGTTGACTGTCATGAAGGGCGGTCCGGTGAGCCCGAGGAGAAACAGCACGGCCAATGCGGGGTAGAGGCTACGGGTAAAGGCCAGCAAGACCAGGGCCAAACCAGAGGCGACACCCAGAATGAACATCCACTTGCCGAGTCGCGCCGTTGGGCCCAGGTTGGCCAGCAGTACGTTGCTCGCGAGTGCTCCGAGGCCGAAGACGGAGAGGAGGAGGCCGAGGCCCGCTGCCGGGACGCCGAGCGTCTCGGCGGCATAGCCCGGGAGCATGACGCCGTACACCTGCCCTAGGACCACTGCTACAAGAGCTAAGAGGAGTAACCACCTGAGGGTCGCGTCTTTGTAGACGAAACGGAAACCTGCCACTAGATCACCTGCGATGCTGGACCGGCCGGCGCTGGGCAAAACCTTGGCGACGGGGAGAAATCCCAGGACCGCCGCGGCAAGCATGTAGAGAGTCGCTGTGACCGCGTAAGCGCCAGCCGGCCCAAACATGTCGATGATACCGCCTGCCACGAGAGGGAAGACAATGCCGCTGAAGTTGAACGCGATAGACAGAAGAGCCATGGCTGGCATGAGTTGAGCATCGGTCACGAGTTGGGACAGGAGAGCGAATCGTGCCGGGATGTTGAAGGCGAAGAGCACGCCGTTGAGGAGCGCAGCTGCTATGAGGTGCCATAGCTGGATCTGCTCTGTGAGAATGAGAAAGGAGATAGTCGCGAAGATGCCCGCAGCTGCTCCCCACGTCATGATCAGCAGGCGTCGCCGGCTCACGCGGTCCGCCAACGCGCCTGCCAGCGGCGAGAAGAGGGCCATGCTGATGCTCCACACGAAGGTGACCGTGCCGAGAGCCAGATTTGACCCTGTGAGGTGGAAGACCAGCCACCCCTGAGCGACCATCTGCATCTGCATGGCCGCGGTGAACCCGAAGATCGCCGCCATGAACAGCCGAAAGCGGGGAAGCCGAAGAGGCGGAAGCGGCCGGTGTATTCGGGTCTGGTTGTCGGCCGCAGGCACAGGATGGTCATCTGTTCCAGGTGAGGCTGTTCGCTGTGCTGGGGCAGGGGAAGAGGTCGCGCCCTCGGAGACGCTGCTGCCGTCGTTATTTGTGGTGACTTTCACTGCCTAGCGATTCTACCCTGGCTTGCTCTGGCTACGCAAGGGCCTGAGCACGCGCCGCCTACATGGCTGGTGGACCGGCGGCCTTTACAGCGACGTTTTCGATGACAACGGTCTCGGAGCCGACGCCGACGGTTACATGGTACGTGCCATCAACCAGGAAGAGGTTGTCGCCGAAGTGCGGCGCAATGTCTCGATGCCTCAGCGTCATGCACGCCATGACGCTCGGCACTCCCCGGTAGCTGCCCGTCGCCCGGTCTGCGATTGTCACCTGAGGGACCACGTCCCTGACCACGGCCCCAGTCGTCTTGTCGAAGACGTGGACCTCGAAATGGTGGTTGACCGGCTGCCCCTGGTCCATCGTGGCCATGGCGAGGGTCATGGCGGAGAGCGGCATCGTGACGACGGGCCCGATCTCGATCCTCACGCTGTAAGACGCGGTTTGGGCAGCGTACTCGACGCTACCTGGCGGAGTCGGAGCGGGAGTGGGGGGTGTTACCGTAGGCGCAGGTCCGGAACACGCCGCAAGCAAAAGGGCCATGGCGAGAGAGAAGAGCGGGAGAAGAGTCTGTTCGCGCGATATAAGTCTATTCCACCTCATCTGAATGCTCCTATCGAAAAAGGCTAGAGTGGCATGAGACAACGCGTCCTCGTAGACCGCAGGGAGCGGGCGTCTGGCCCTGGCCCGGGGCTGGCCAGTCTCCACTTCCATGGTAGGGTGTATCCTGGCCCACCTGAAGCTCGCGGGGTGCTCCGGGAGCCACCACGCAGCGGCATCTCCACCCGCAAGCGGCTCTGGCAGCGTCCCTATGCTATCCGCAAGCCCAAGGACTATCCGGTGCAGGACCCGGGTGACGTGGTCCAGGTGGACACCCTGGACGTGCGCCCCCTCCCGGGGGTGGTGCTCAAGCACTTCACTGCTCGAGACGTCGTCTCCCGGTGGGATGTGGTGGAAGCCCACACCCGGGCCACGGCCACCACGGCCGCCGCCCGCTTCTTGGACACCCTGCTGGCCCGCATGCCCTTCCCCGTCAAGGCCATCCAGGTGGATGGAGGCTCCGAGTTCCAGGCGGCCTTCGAAGAGGCCTGCCAGCAACGGGGCATCCGCCTCTTCGTGCTGCCGCCGCGCTCGCCCAAGCTCAACGGGTG